>JBKJUN010000786.1:0-21650 GCA_046590555.1 Bryobacter sp.
AATCCATCACCGAATCCGAGTACATCGCCCGAGTCGAACATATAGACAATGCCTTCGGCTCAGGCCAGGCCGGCTCTGGTGCCAACACCGACGCAGGCCGTCTTTACCTCTCTCTCGGCCCCCCAACCTCGATCAGCAAACTCCCCTCCAGCCGCATCTTCTATCCAACCGAGATCTGGGCCTACGATCACGTCCCCGGCATTCAGACCAGTTCGCGGGTACAGTTCCTCTTCTACGGCGACCGGCGCAAGCTCTACTCCCCACAGCTCAACACGATCCGCGCTCTGCTGATCCCCAACGCCGGAACCCGTGGCCTCTTCCCCGTCAACGACATCATCACAGAGACCGATGTCAAAGAACGCCTCAACTTGTCGCCAGCCGAAATGGATGTACTCGAAGCTGCCATCGGCGTAGGCCGCAGCATCAAGAATTCAGCCAACTCCGAGATCCTCTACCTCGCCTCAAGCCCTCGCGAGATGCTCTCAAGAACCCGCGCAGGAGCAGCCTCCTCGCGTATCCGCTTCGAAGGCGAGCGGCCCAAACTTGAGACCAGACAATACCAGACGGCCAACAAGATCCCTGCGATAAACCTCACCTTTACCGGCACCGCCCGCAACTCAATCACCGTCGAAATCCGCGACCTGGAATCCTTCACCAATAAACTCGATTTTGAAGCAACGAAACCATTCACCTACACCCAACCTGTCTACCTGCTGCCCGGCGAATACACCCTGCTGGTCGAGGTCGACGGCTTCCGCACTGGTTACGTAATCAATGTCGCCAAGCTCAGCCCCACAGACCCGCCCGCTGACCCGCACTTCCCCGGCGCCGACTGGGCCTCCATCGGCCGTCAGTACCTGCTAGCCCAAGATCTTCTCCGTGCCAACACCTGCTTCAAACGCGCCCTAGCCGCAGGTCGCAGCATCGATGCTCTGGTCGGTTCCGCACGTCTGTCTAAAACTCTCGATGAATCGCGGGAGCTCCTAAACGAAGCCCTAAGGATTCAGCCAAATCACTTCGAGGCTCTAGTCGCCCTCGCTGGCGTCACTGCCGAATTTCAAGACTACCCACTCGCTGCCACCTATTACGAACGTGCCCTCGCCATTCGTAAGGTGCCGGTTATCGAGGAGGCGCTTGCGCGCGTAGCAGCTCATCGGCCGCAACTAAAATAGTCATCCGCAGCCGCTCCGGATAATCCTTCGGCAATCCGGCCAGAAACTTCTTTACCGTAGCGGCCGCCATTGCTGAGCGGTGCCAACCGAGCGTCGCACCCATCCAGCGTTGCGGAAAGAAAATGTCGCCAGTCTTTTGTATCTCGCTCAGCAATTGCAGGCTGGGCAGGATGTACTTCTCGCTCGCAGCCAGCCGGGTGGGGTGATGCAGATAGCTGATGCCTTCAAGTACCCATGGCTCATGCCCACGGTTCTTGACATCCTTGAGCCGCTCGAAGAAGGCCAAGCCGTCGAGTTCCAGCGCCGGCATCACGAAGGCAAACTGAGCCTTACGGTCAGGGTTCTCGATCCGGGCCAGTTGTTCCGCCCGGACGTCAACGCCGCGAATCATCAGCTCCGCTGCCAGCCGCGTGTAGTCGTTCTCGGCCAGTGGCAGATCCAGAATCGTTATCTGTTTGCGCCATACTTTTTCGAGCCATTCAACAGGTGCAACGCTGCGGTAGACCTGATAGTAAGCCGACTTGATGCTGCGATTCTTGGACTCGTCCATGCCCTGTCGCAGCAAGGCTTCAACCCGTGGCAGGTCCTTCGGGTGCCGCCACATTAGCCGCTCCAGATCGCCCAGCAGGCGAGTCAAAATCAACTCTTCTGTTTCAAGAGGAATGGCCTTGAAGGCCAGCTCAAATAGATCCACTTGGTCTTCCCACAAAGCAGACCAGGCTTGAGCCCGCACCAGCGGGTCTGCAATCTCGGGCAGGTGTGCAAGTAGGTATGTCTTGCTCTTGGTATCAAGATGGTATTCGCCATAACTATCCGGCAGGACGAAGCCCTTGTAGCTTCGCGTCTTCGTCACCTTGGGCCTGCCTGCGGTATCGATCCAGATATTGCTCCAGGCAGTCAGGTCTGTGCCAAAGACGGCCAGCAGGTCGTCCCAGGTGGCGTTGGAAAAGGAGTACTTCTTGAGGTATCGCTGTAGCCCTGCGCGAAACTTTGCTTCGCCCAGCATGGTCTCCAGTTGCTGCATTACAATGGGCGACTTCTGATAAATGATCGGCCCATACATAGTGCCGGCTTCGTTGAGGTTGGCCAGCTTCTGCCGGATCGCATTTGCCCCCTGCGTCCGGTCCACGTTATAAGCCGAGCGGTAATGGCTGAGGAAAAACCGCAACTCATGATTCAGCTCTGGAAACGAAGGATTGACAATCTTTGCTGCCATGAAGTTCGCAAACACTTCTTTGAGCCAGACATCGTTAAACCACTTCATTGTCACGAGGTCACCAAACCACATATGCGCCGTCTCATGCGAGATCACACTAGCCCGGCCCAACCGCTGGGCTTGCGTAGCAGACTCCTCTAGAAACAAACCCGAAGAGTTGTAGCTGATCGCCCCGGCGTGCTCCATGCCGCCGAACTGGAAGGAGGGCAGCGCCATGAAGTCGAGCTTGCCAAAGGGGTAGGGGACTCCCGTGTACTCCTCCATCCAGGCAACCGCTCTGGCATGCAGGTCAAAGATGGCTTCGCGGTTCCGTTCGACCTTCTTGGCGTCGGTCTCCCGGTGAAAGATCCGGTACTTGCGGGACGCAATCTCGGCCGTCTCAATCTGAAACTTGCCAGCTCCAAAGAAAAGCAGATAAGTCGAAAGCGGCTGCGTCTCGACACCCGGCTCAGCATTCAGTAAGGTCTGCCAGCCGTCCGGCACCGACATCGTTACCGTAAAGCGTGCCTTCAGGTCGGGTTGGTCGAAACAGGGAATCGCCAGATGCGCCCTTGCGGGTACAAACAACGAATAAAAGAAGTCTGGGTTGCGGTTGATCGAGGCGTCGCCGAGCCGGAATTCGAGTTCGATTTCGCTTGTTCCGGCAGGGAAGACCAGGTGCCCGTTAACAGCCTGATAACTAACGCTGGCCCGGATTACATTTGCTGCACCGGGGGCGAAATCGAGGACCACGGGGGTGTCGCGGTCTTTGAGTTCATACTGCAAGCGAGCTTTGCCAATCAAAGGTTCGGTCTTGGCGGATGGGACCTTCAAATCCAGCGAGTAGCGCAAATTGGCAATTTGATTCGCTCGTTGCCGGGCCAGACTCTCGCTGATTCCGGCTTCCGGGTCAATTCCGAGCGTCATAATGGCCACAACCATTGCAGATTCCCACATGCCTCAAGGTATCAAACGAGCCCCTTAGGACTAAAGTCATATCTCGAACTGGTCGATATCTTCCCTAGTACTGGAGCGCCTATTGACCACTGAAATCCCATATCCCTCTGCAATTTTCAAGACTCCTTCGATACTGCGGCCGTCGCTTTCTGATCTTTTCTTTTTGGTGATGCTGGTATGGCTGTTTGCAGTGAGCCCGGTGGGATGGTCTCGGACTCTGCTCGATGCGGATACTTGGCTACACACTCGAATTGGAGAAATCATCCTTTCAACAGGGTCGGTTCCTCACCAGGATTTGTTTGCATTTTCCAAGGTAGGGGAGCCTTGGTACGCTTTCGAGTGGCTTTCCGAAGTGATTCTTGCGACGGTCTATCGGATGTCCGGTTTGAAGGGGATATCGGCTCTGGCTGCAGTGTTGATTACGCTTTATCTGACCTTGCTGCTCAAACATTCGATTGCAAAGGGTGCGAACGGAATGGTTGCGCTGGTCATTACACTGGTGGCTGCTACGGCTAGTTCGATTCACTTTCATGCACGACCGCACCTATTCACCTTGCTTTTCCTGACTGGGGCTCTCTGGATCGTGGACCGGAATCGGGGCTTCTTTTCGGAATCTAAACCTTCGGTTGGCCGCTATGCAATCTGGACACTGGTTCCGGTGGCGGCGCTTTGGGCGAATCTGCATGGCGGGTTTTTCATGTTCCTTGCTTTGCTTGCGGTCAGGGTTATTGGCTGTGCGGCAGAGGCCTTCTGCTATCCCGACCTTCGGGGGGTGAGGCGAAGCGAAGCTATCCAGTTGACGACTGCCGGGATTGCGGTAACTGCGGCAACTTTGCTGAACCCTTATGGGTATCACTTACATGAACACATATTTGAAACTCTGAAGTCGCCCTGGATCGTTTCGACTGTTTCCGAATTTCAGTCTCCACGATTTCGCTCTGAAGAAATGTTGTTCGGCATGTTGATGATCTTTGCAGGCCTCGCGATAATTTCATCGCTGGTACGCAAGCGAAATCTGGTGGATTCGCTATCGATTCTCTTTCTGAGCTATTGCTCGCTTACTTCAGTGCGGCACATTCCCATTCTCATGCTTGTGGTCGTGCCAATTCTTACAGTCGAAATCACGGCAGGCTGGGATCTAATGGCAGCGGGTCGAAAAAAGTCTTCGATCTTTGCGATTCTGCACGACGTCACGAAGCAACTGACTCCGATGATGACGGGAACAAGCCTATTTATTCCGGTGGTGATTTTCGGGGTGTTGCTAATGCCAGGTTTGAATTGGCCGACAGAGATCCCTGAGGGTGCGGTTCCCGTTAAGTTCATTGAGAAGCATGCCGAACGCATTGCGACGAGCCGGATTTTTGTACCAGACCAAATGGCTGACTATCTCATCTTCCGTAACTATCCACGACAAAAGGTATTTTTTGATAGCCGCCATAACTACTATGGGCCGGTAATAGGTAATGAATACCTTGCGATCAGCGGCGGGCAGCGCAAGTGGCTTGAGCTGTTCAATAAATACCGGTTCAATCTTGCTTTGATTCCCGTGGATGAACCTCTCAGTGCCCTGCTGAGCGGGAGTGCAGAGTGGCGGAAAGTGGACTCGGATGAGAAACATATTTTATTCGAGCGCAGGGAGGTGCATTGATGCGCAACAAACAGCCGTTTTATGTCCTTGAGGCGAGGCCCTATCCAAAGCTTCTATCGATTGTCGTCACCGTCTACAACGAAGAAGACTCGCTCCCATTCTTGCGCCGGCGTTTGGCTGGATTTCTCGAAGGCCTCCCGTGTTTGGCGGAGGTGATCCTTGTCAACGATGGCAGCAGTGACGAGTCGTTACGAGAACTGACTCTGTGGAGCAAACAAGATTTCAGGGTACGGGTTCTAAACCTTGCTCGAAATTTTGGCCATCAGGCCGCTGCCACCGCAGGCTTGGATCAGGCGACTGGTGAAGCGATTGTGCTGATGGATGCCGATCTGCAGGATCCGCCTGAAGTAATTTTGCAGATGCTCGATGAGTATCGCAAGGGCTACGACGTAGTGTATGGACAACGTGTGTCCCGTGCAGGTGAAACAGCCTTCAAGCGCCTTACAGCCTGGGCCTTTTACCGAATCATGCGCACGTTGATCCACCCCGACCTTCCCACCGATGTTGGCGACTTTCGGCTTGTATCGCGTAATTGTCTGAACGCACTCCTGTCGATGCGCGAGGCGCATCGCTTTCTGCGTGGGATGGTTGCGTGGGTAGGGTTTCCACAGGCTTTTGTCCCCTATGCTCGCGATAGTCGAGTTGCCGGAACGACCAAATATCCATTGCGGAAGATGTTGCAGTTTGCATGGACTGCGGCGGTTTCATTTTCACCAACGCCACTCAGGCTGAGCTTTGCAATTGGAGTGTTGATATCGGCAGTTGGGGTGTTTGAAGCAGTGAATGCCATTTTCCGGACAATCATGGGTCTCTACGTTGTCCCTGGGTGGACATCTTTGCTGCTTGTGAACTGTCTCATTGGTGGTGCCGTGTTGATCAGTATTGGTGTGTTGGGAGAATATGTCGGCCGGATTTTTGAAGCATCCAAGGATCGCCCGCTCTACGTGATTGCTTCGCAAATCAGTATGCCCAAGCCGGAAACGGAATCGATACAACTGGCAGCGCTGAGTGAGGCGATTCTTGCCAATACGAAATCAAGCAACGTCGAAAATCCAATAAAAGCTGAGGCTTTCCATGATTGACACTACTCGAAAAATTCACGAGACGGAGTCGCATTTTCATGATCTTTGGGCACTCGCTACTCCGCTCGATCAGATCGCGGTGAGAGAGGCTTTTGAGGCTCCTACTGCCTTTGAAAACAAAGCGATTCTTGGACTGATGGGCGAACTCAGGGGTAAGCGTTTATTGGATATTGGCTGCGGCCTGGGTGAATCGAGCGTGTACTTCGCAATGCAGGGAGCGCAGGTGACTGCGACAGATCTCTCTCCAGGAATGGTGAATTGTGCCGTTGCCCTAGGGAAGTTGTACAACGTTGAAATTGAGGGTCTTGTTCAGTCCGGGGAGTCCCTGGAAGTTAAGCCCGATTCTTACGATCTGATTTATGTTGCCAATACGATCCATCACGTAACGGACAAACGGCAGCTCTTTGCGCAGATCAAGAAAGCATTGAAGCCCGGCGGACGATTCTTTTCGTTTGATCCGCTTGCCTACAATCCGGTGATCAATGTTTATCGGGAGATGGCAACAGAGGTTCGTACTGAGGATGAAGCTCCGCTGACTTTTGGCGATGTCCGTTTAGCCGCTGAGTACTTCGAAAATGTGCAGCACAGGGAATTTTGGATTCTGACCTTAAGCCTCTTTGTTAAGTACTTTCTTTTTGATCGCATCCACCCGAATCAGGATCGTTACTGGAAGCGGATCTTCAAAGAGACAACAGCCTCACTCTGGTGGTGGACTCCTCTTGCTGCAATCGATGATTTTCTAACACGCCTGCCTTTGGTGAGAAGACTGGCATGGAACATGGTGATGTGGGGCGAAAAGTCAAAGAGCGTGTGAAGGGTCGGCTCCAATGGTGCCTATGAGTTCTTCCAGATAAGCGGGTGAGTTGACGCGGGCCTGCTGGGCATGGGCATTGGCTAGAAGGCTGGGCAGGTCGATTCCGGTGCCACCTTCGGCAGAGAAAGCGTTGAGTGCAGCGATGTGGCGGGCCCAAAGGGCCTGGTCGACGCGCTGCTTGGCCTCAAGTCGGGCTTTGTACCAGTCGCTGGCCAGTAGAGAATCCCTGGTGAAGAGGTTGCGGAAAGCTGGATCGTCGATACCGGCACCTTCGAAATGGCCTTGGCACATGATGTGGAGGAGTGCCTTCAAGGGTGGGCAGGCGAATTCGACACTGCCGTCATCGAAGTAGTTGTGCGCCACGCGGCGTTGGGTTTCGACAATAGCGTCGATGCCTTCGGCGAAGATGGCAGGATTCTGGAGTTCCGGCCGGAGGAGTTCTGCGGGGAAAACGGCACCGGGGACTTCAAAGATACGACCGAGGAAGCGGTCCACAAATAGTGGTGTGATGCGGTAGCCCAGGCGGCTGGCGAGAACGTTGCGACCGTTGACCTCGAAGTCATCGACTTTTTCGAGAAGGCCGTGGCTTAGCAGGAAGCCGGGTTCTCTTTCTGCGACCCGCATACGGCACCAGATTTCCGGGACTAGCAGGCTGATGTCGTGATCGACGCGGACCTTGGGGCCGATGCAGCCAGCCGAGGTGGTAAAGCCGGGGTAGCCGGTGAGGATGAAGGAGACCAAGGCGTTGTTGCAATCGACTACGGGAGCGAGAGCGTTGAAGGGGCCTTTGGTGAGGGCGCCTTCGCTGCCGAAGCCAGTAGTGGCAGGTGATTTACCGGTGAGGCTGGAGATGAACTCCATGAAGAGCTCGGGGAGTTCCTGGTAGTGAATGGGGCCGTATACCGCGAGAGCCGGGAGATTGATTGAGGGGTCAGGGGGATTGTTGCGGCGGCCGGCTAGGACGGCATTGACCGGGAACTGGACGGGGCTGCCTGAGGGGATTTCGCGTTCGAGACGGGCGACGATTTCGGCGATGTAGGATTCGCGGGGGGCTGCGAGATCGGGACGGCGCTGGAGGTAGCGCGGGTTCAGCGTGGGCTTGCCGTTGACCAGGCGTGGATTGGCCGAAGAGACAACATAGGCCTCGCCGGTTGCATTGGCGGCGAAGTCTTCGAGGAGTTGCTTCATGGGAGGGCTAAAGCGGTCCATCTCGGTGATGTGGTCGACCATGGCGGTAACTTTGGCTGGAGTTAGAGGTTCGTAGTTGGAGATGAAGGTATTAGGGCTGGCCATGTCGGATTCGGCCTGCCAGTCGCTGCCGCGGTGGATGGCTTCATCGGGACGCTGGAAAAGGAGAGTTTCGCAGTTGGTTAGGAGCTTGACGCTGAGGTTGGTGTTCTCCGGGTCGAGGCCAGAGAGTTGTTCGCGGGGAAGGACGGCTGAGGCGGTGATGTCGTCTTCTACTTGGACCTTCATGGAGGGATAGAAATCGGGTCGCAGTTTGAAGATGCGCCAACTACCATCGGGTTCGAAGCCGACGCGGAGATAGTTGCTAACGAGCGGTTCCTGTTCGAATTTCAGCTCGTGGCCGAGGTAGCCGTTGACGTGATCGACAGTGAAGTGTTCGGCCCAATTGTCACCCCACTCGGGGCGGTAGTAACGCTTGACGGTGAAGACGAGTTGGCGGGTGGTTTGTTTGAGGCCACGGAGCCAGTTGTTGTAGAAGTCGTTGTAGTCGGTGGATGGGGTGAGGAGTTGGATGACAGAGCCGAGGGAACGCTCTGTGCTGAGGATGAGGCGGCGGCTGCGATCATCGGGAAGACGGTTGCGATAGATCGCGGAGAAATCCATTTTAAGGATTTCAGCAACCTGAGCCATGTCGGCGGGGAAGTCGCGGACGAAAACAGGACCGCGGAGTATCGCGCTTGAGAGGGATTTCGAGATTTCGGATTTGCCACCGCCGGAGACGGTGCAGGGTTTGTGGCAGAGAGTGCCTTTGGGGCGAACGCCGATCAGACGCCAGGCGCGGCCGGAGAACTGCTTTTCCATCTGGACACGGAAGCCTGAGGGGAGGATATAGGCGTTGCCGGGGCGGAGGTTCAGGCTCTGTTCCACGCCGTTCTGATCCCAGGTGACGAAGCCGGTGCGGAGGCGGAAGATGGAGTTCTCAGGAAGGTAAAAGACGGTCGGGTAGCGACGGTCGATCGCGTAGCCTTCGGGCTGCGGGATGGCTAGATCGCCGAGGAGGGAGAGTGCCAACTCCAGGGAAACTTTTCTGAGGCTGACGGTTTGTTCGGCGTAGAATTCCTGACCGAGGATGTAGGTGGCAAAGGCGATGGCGCCGCCGGCGTGTTCTTCTTCGGCCATGCCGTAGAGGTTGGCGGCGAAGCTGATCTGGGTTTTAACTTCCTTCTTGCAGTAGCCGTAATAGTTGTCGGCAATTATGGTGACGATGACGCCGTTGTGGTCGCGGCAACAGATCTTGAAGGCGCTGCCACCGTTGTAGAGTTCATCTTCGGTCTCCCACGACATGCCGTCCCGGATCTGACGTGGAGTGGCTTGGGAGGCGTGGGGGAGGCCGAGGTCTTTCTTCTTCAAGCCGACGAGGTGGGGGGCGAGGATAACGCAGCCGGTGTGGCCGGTCCAGTGGAGGCTGTCGAGGCCGGCGTCGTTTTCTGGGAGTTGGGGGTCGCCACCGTTACCGAATATGGATTCGACGAAATCGAGATTGCTGACCAGACTGCCGGGGGCGAAAAAGCGAGTCTCCATAGCCTTCTGAGGGTCGTTGCCAGCGGCAGGGCAGACGATTGGGCGCAGCAGAAGAGAGACGAAGAGGCGGGCGGCTTTGTCCTGGCCGGAGGTGAAGGGGAGGGTGAGTGTGTCAGCGGGAGGGCTTAGCGCGGCCTTGAGGAGAGAGGCGAAGGCGCGCTTGGGAACCGCCTGTTTGTCAGCAGGAACCGGAAAACCGCCCTCGACGATGTGGAAGACGCCTTTGGTGGTACGGCGATCGCTGACCGGGTTGTGGAGAATGCCTTGCGAGACGCGATAGGAGTTGAGGTAGGGCGAGGTGAAGCTGGCACCTTTGTATGGCAGGGAGAGGATGCGGCCAAGGCCTGGGCGGTCGAGGACGAGCGTGTTTTCGGGGAGGCGGGCGACGGGGTCGCCGAGTTCTTCGAGGTGTGAGTCGAGGAAGTTCTGGATGCGTGTGTCGGCGGGGCAGAGATAGCCCTTGAGGAGGCGGACTTTGTTTTCGTAATTGCGCAGCAGAGGCCGGGCGATGTCGACAAACTCATCCTGGTGGTCTAGTGGCTGGCCCATAACTGCCAGCTTCAGAGTCAGGTATCGCAACAGTTCTGCTGATTCGGGTGATGAATACACTTCTGCTTCTGCGCCTCTTGTTTTTTGGTCTGACCTATTCTAGCGGAGGGAGGCTTGGCTGCCAACGATTTACATATTTGTAACTATACTGTAATCTTACTTTAACCATGTTGCTTAAAGCCGCTTCTCTCTTTGCGGTAGCGATTCTCTCCGCTACGCTTGCTTTCTCCCAGAGTTTTACCGCCTCCCTGACCGGTAGTGTGAGGGATCAAAGTGGGGCGACAATTCCCGGGGCTATTGTGACAGCAGTGAATGTCGATACCAATGCGTCACAGACCTTTACTACGGATGGGACGGGGCTTTATCGATTTCCCGTGCTGGCACCGGGCAGCTACCGGATTGAAGCGACTGCGGCAGGGTTTAAGAAGTCGGTACAGAGCGGTGTAACGCTGCGGGTGCAGCAGACGGCTCAGGTGGATATTACGATGCCGGTGGGTGAGGCGGCTGAGCGGGTTGAAGTGAGTGCTGACGCGACGCAGCTTGAGACGGCTACGAGTTCGATTGGCAAAGTAGTGGATAACCGCAGTATCGTGAATCTGCCGCTGAACACGCGCAATGTGTACTCGCTGATTTTTCTGACTCCTGGTGTGGCCGGGACAATTGGCAATAGCTATGGGGAGATGCGGTATTCAGTGAATGGGGCGCGGGCGCGGATGATGGACACACTGATTGATGGTGTCTCTGCATCGCATTCGACGGTGAATGGGTTGAGCGGCGGAATTAGCGTTTTTCCGAGCGTCGATGCAATTCAGGAGTTCAATGTGATGGGTTCGAATTACGCGGCGGAGTTTGGGCGGTCGATGGGGAGTGTCTTGAACATCATCTTCAAGAGCGGCGGCAATCAGTTTCATGGCAGTGTTTATGAGTTTCTGAGGAATTCGGTACTGGACTCGAACAACTTCTTTGACAACTCGCGCGGGAGGCCGCTGGCGAGCTTCAAGCGTTCGCAGTTTGGTTATACAGTGTCTGGACCGATTCAGAAGGACAAGACGTTCTTTATGGTTTCATTTGAAGGGCTGCGGGCGCGGACTTTTGCGAACCGGACCTTTTCCGTGCCGACCGAGCTTGAGCGGCAGGGTGATTTCTCGCGGACCTTTAACCGCGTGAATAACCAGGCTGCCCTGATTCAGATTTTTGACCCGTTTTCCACGCGTGCCAATCCTGCCGGGAGTGGGTTTATTCGCGATCCGTTTGCGGGGAACCGGGTGCCGCAGCAGCGCGTGGATCCGGTGGCGGCGAATGTGTTGAAGTACTTCCCGACGGCAAATACGGTGGGTGACTCGATTACGAATGCGAACAATTATGCTCTGTCAGGGTCTGGACAGAACAACATTACGCAGCATGATTACCGGGTGGACCGGAATATCAATGCGCGGCAGCGGGTCTTTGGGCGTTATTCCACGCGATTGAATGAGTCCGTGCCGATTACGTCTTTCCCGAAAGAGCTGGCTATTGCCGAAGGCCGCATTGTTGAAGAAGACCACGTGCATGGGGCGGTAGCCGATTATACGAATACGATTTCCGCTACCTCAATCCTGAATGTACGGCTTGGATTTGCACGGACGCTGTATCGCTACAACAACCAGAGCCTTGGCTTCAAGCCTTCTTTACTGGGATTGCCTGCGAGTTATGACCAGGCACCGGACTTTCAGCTGTTCCCTGGCTTTGCCACCGCCAACTATGTCGGGATCGGTGGCGGCGACAATCGCACAAATGCGTTCATGAGTTACACGGCCCTGGCAAACTGGACCAAGATTATTGGGCGGCACACGATGAAGACCGGTTTTGAGGGACGCATGCTGCGAGTGAATACGAATGAAGCCCGATCTGCTGGTGATTTCAATTTCTCTGCCGGGATGACTCAGGGGCCGAATCCGAATCAGGCTTCTGCTGTTGCCGGGAGCAGTCTGGCATCGCTGATGCTGGGAACAGGGTCTAGTGGATCGCTGATTCAGAACTTCAAGAATGTAGCAACGCAGAGTCTTTACTATGCCGGTTATTTTCAGGATGACTGGCGGATTACCAACAAGCTGACACTCAATCTGGGCTTGCGTTGGGATATCGATACGCCAAGGACCGAACGGTTTAACCGTGCGAACTACTTTGACCGGAATGCTGCGGCTCCGCTGGCGAGTGCGTTGCCTGGCTTGCAGGGTGGATTGGTATTTCTAGGCACGAATGGGATTAGCCGCGAGCAGTTCTTCCCGGACCGGAATAACTTTGCGCCCCGATTGGGCTTTGCTTATCAGCTGGACTCAAAGACTGTACTGCGGGCCGGGATTGGGCACCTGTATGGTGCGAGTTTTGGTGCCGCTGCCGGTACGATTGGAACCCAAGGCTTTCGCACGGACAATGTGTGGGTGACCTCGCTGGACGGGATTACGCCGAACTTTTTGTTGCGCAATCCTTATCCGAGCGGTTTCCCGGCACCGACCGGGGCGAGTGCCGGATTGAATACGCAGGTTGGCAGCACGATTGAAGCAGCGACACGCGACATGCTGACCAACTGGACGCGGCAGTGGAATGCCAATGTGCAGCGGCAGTTGCCCGGGCAGATCAAGCTGGAAGTTGCTTATGTGGGGACGCGTGGCTTTCATCTCTTTCGCAATACGGAGGGAGGGTTGAATATCAATCAGCTTCCGGTGTCAGCGATGGCTTTAGGTTCGCAGTTGAATCAACTTGTCGACAATCCATTCTTTGGTAAGGGCGGAGTGGGAATTATTGCTGCACGTCAGGTAAGCCGGGCGCAATTGTTACGGCCTTATCCGCAGTTTGGCAATATCGTTCCGATCTATTCGAGTGGGGCAAGCAGCTTCTATCATTCGATGCAGACGTCCATTTCCAAGCGCTATTCACAGGGGCTTTCGTTTGAGGGAAGCTATACGTGGAGCAAGAATATGGACGATGGTGAATCGCACCAGGATAGTTACAACATGCGGGATGACCGGTCGGTTTCGTCCATCGATATCGCGCACCGGTTTGTGATGAGCTACATTTACGAGTTGCCTTTTGGGCGTGGAAAGAAGTTTGGTAACGGATGGTCGAAGTGGATGGATCTGGCTGCCGGGCAGTGGCAGATAAACGGGATTACGACTTACCAGAGCGGCACACCGCTGGGGATCAGCGCTTCGAGCGCGGCAGGAATCTTCCAGGCTTTGCAGCGGGCGAATAACAATGGGCGGAAGGCGACGCTGGATACACCGATCCGGCAACGGTTGACCCGCGCTTTTGATACCAGTGTCTTTTCGCAGCCGACTGCATTTACTCTCGGGAATCTGTCGCCGAGGATCTCGGACTTGCGGAACGATATGTTGAAGAATCATGACTTCTCGTTGTTCAAAGACTTCCAGATCGTGGAGCGGTTGAGGTTGCAGTTGCGGGCTGAGGCGTTGAACGCCTTCAATACAGTTCGATTTGCAGGTCCAAATACAAATGTGACCAGTTCTTCATTTGGGCAGATCACGACGCAGGCGAATGCACCGCGCCAGATGCAATTGGGCTTGAAGATCCTGTTCTAGGGCGGGGCGAGGAAGGCCCTTGGGAGCAGCCGAGCAAGATTACCGGGGGCATGACGCGCAGCCCAAGCAGTCGATTAAGGACAGTATCCGGTTTAGTTCAAGGCTTTGCTGGCACCTTAGAGTCACTCCACTCGGCTAGTTTTTTCTGGAGGGTAGCGAGGAGGACGGGCTTGCTGAGGAAATCGTTCATGCCTACGGCGAGGCAACGCTCGCGGTCTTCGATCATGGCACTGGCGGTGAGGGCGATGATGGGGAGACTGGTATAGATACCGCCCATTGATCGGATTTCGGTGGTGGTCTGGTAGCCATCGAGTTCTGGCATCTGGCAATCCATGAGGATGAGGTCTACTGATTCTTCGCTAAGGATTGAGAGGGCCTCGCGGCCATTTTTGGCCATGCGGACCTGACAGCCGAGGCGGAGGAGCATTCGTTCGAAGACCATCTGGTTGACGGGGTTGTCTTCGGCGATCAGCACCTTGAGGCCGCCGAGGGTGTTTGGAGTCGCTTCGGCTGGCTGTGCCGGCTCAAGAAGGTCTGGCGCGGTTTCGAGTGGGAAGCGGGCTCGGAAGGTGGAGCCGCGGCCGGGTTCGCTTTCTATCTCGACGGAGCCCTGCATTGCTTCGACAAAGCGGTGGACGATGGCCAGACCGAGACCACTGCCGCCGAAACGCCTGGTGGTGGAGGAGTCTGCCTGGACGAAGGGATCGAAGAGGGTTGCGATTTTATCTTTGGGGATGCCGAGGCCCGTATCTTCAACGTGGAAGCAGATGGTTTGGGTGGCAGGGTCGCTGTTGACTCGCAGAAGGACATGGCCCTGATCGGTAAACTTGACGGCGTTGCCGATGAGGTTGAGGAGGATCTGGCGGAGGCGTTGTGGGTCGCTGAGTATTTTCTTTGGAGCTGAATCTTCAAGCAGGACGCTGAGAAGAATGCCTTTGGCTGCGGCTTTGGGCTGAAAGAGCGAGACCAGGTTTTCGCAGAGGGCAGGGATGGCCACGGTTGTCTTTTCGAGGTTGAGTTTGCCGGCTTCTACTTTTGAGAGGCTAAGAATGTCGTCGACGATCCCTACAAGGTCTTCGCCGGACTGGCGGATGACGTTGACAAGTTTTTGTTGATCGGGATTGAGGGGCGAGTCGTTGAGGATCTGGACAGCGCCGAGGACGCCGTTCATGGGAGTGCGGATCTCGTGGCTCATGGTAGCGAGGAATTCAGTTTTGGCGCGGTTGGCTGACTGGGCAGCGAGCATAGCGCTTTCGAGTTCAACGGTGCGTTCTTCGACTTTTTCTTCGAGGAGGCGGGTTCGCTTGAGTGAGAGAGTGTAGCGTTGCCAGGCGAAAGCACAGACGAGGAGGAGGGCGAGGATGCGGACCCAGAGGAGTTGGTAATAGGCGGGTTCGATCGTGAGCGGGATGCTAATTTGCTTGCCGTTCCACTGGTCTGCCTGGCTGGAGGTCTGGAGCAGGAACTCGTATTTGGCGGGAGGGAGATTGGTGTACTGGGCGGTGCGGCTTTCGTTACAGGGGATCCAGTCCGGGTCAAAGCCTTGCATTTTGAGGCGGCAGAAATCGCCGCCGAGGGAGTCGAGGCGGATGGTCTGGAAGACGAATTCAATTTTCTTAAGGCCTGGCGGAATTTGTTGGGGGCGGTTGAGATCGCGCGCGGTACCGTCGGTATTGATAGCCAGAATCAGAGGAACTGGAGGGCGGGGGATGAATTCAAAATCTGCGGGGTTGACCGAGACCAGGCCGCGGAGGCCGGGGAACCACATGCGGCCTTGAGGGTCTGTTGCGCCGGAAGCAGATGTGACGAGGCCGAAGTTGGTGGTTGGCAGGGATTGCGCGTCACCGTAGCGCTCGACTTGAAGGCTGGACTGACTGAGATTGGCCAGGGCCTGTTTTCGCGAGAAGCGGGCCAGCCCCAAGCGGGTGGTGCACCAGAACTTGCCGAAGCGATCCTGGGCGATGTGAAAGACCTGATCGCCGCCCAGAAGGGGTTTGGTGTTGAGGAATCGGCTCTCGGTTGGGGAGTAAATTTCGAGGCCGTCTGTGGTACCGATCCAAAGGAGGCCTTGTTGGTCTGCGGTGAGACTGTACCAGGCGCGGGCGCGTTCCGGGTCGGCGTTTGGGGCGGGTTGGTAGGTGTTACCAACTAATTTGTAGAGGCCGCGGAATTGAGAGAGGGCCCAGATTTGGCCACTTGCGTCTTTCGCCATCTGGCGGATGCGAACGGGGCCTGAGAGTTCTTCGACACGCCAGGACTCTTGGCCGTTGATTTGATGGATGGTGAGTCTAAAGTTAGAGGCCATCGTGGAGTAGAGAAGCTGGGTAGGAGATTCCCAGAAGAGGCCCGGAAGGGTTCGATAGTTGAGGGGAGAATCTGTGCGAATGGGCTGGATGCCCTGAGGTGTGGCGTGGAAAATGCCTGTTGCAGTGGCGGCAAGGATGCCTGAAGCGGGGTGTTCAATCAGGGTCTGAGTCTCAGCGATTTCGGGGTTGGTGAAGGTGTTGGCGACACGGCCGGCTGTGAGGCGCACGAGGCCTGAGTTGCGGTGGCTGCCCCAGGCATTGCCATCACGGTCGATGGCGACTCCGGTGAGGTGACTTTCGGAGAGGCCCTCGCGGCGGGTGTAGATACGGAAGATGCCGGGGCTGAGGCGGTATAAATTACCCCAGCGACCGCCGAACCAGAGGTTGCCCTGAGGGTCTTCGGCCATGGAAGAGAGGATTTCTTCTTGTTCCTGGCCGAGGGCGATTGATTCAATTTTGTCATCGCAGAGCCTGGCGATGGACTGATCAAGGCCCATCCAGACGCAGCCGGATTTGTCTTTGTGGATCGCGACGATTTCGTCTTTTGGGAGGCCTTCGGATTTGCCCCAGTGTTTTGTCTCGCCATCGCGCCAGCGGTAGAGGCCTTTAATAGACGAGATCCAGAGATTGCCTTCTTTGTCTGCCAGGAGCCTTCGAGCGCTAGATGGGATTTGGTAACGCATTGTCCACGTGGTGGCATTGTTGCCAGCGTCGTAGAGCTTGTTGTCGTTCATGATGGCCCAGAGCCGGTTGGTGTTATCACGGGCGCTGAAGAGGATTTGGAGGCCGGGTGGAGCCGCGATGGAATTTGTCTCGCCGGAGGGGTTGGCGCTGGTGATTGTTGAAATTGCCGAGCGCCGGTTAATTTCAATGCCCTGGTTGCCCGCGAGGTTGCGGAGGGCCATGATTCCGACGTTATCGCGGTCGAGAAGGGGTGAAGTTATGCCTTCAAGCTGGAAATTGGCGAAGGTGCCGAAGCGATCCTGGAGGATGCGGAAAAGGCAGCCGCTGGAGGCACCCGACCAGATGGAGCCGTCTGAGCCTAGAAGCAGAGTGCTGAGGGTGTTGGTGCTGCAAGGGCCGGTGCCGCCAGGGCGGAAAGAATCTCCGAGGCGGAAGATCTGGGCACGCTGGCCATCGAAGCGGACAAGACCATGGTTAGAGGAGAGCCAGATGTAGCCGTCGCCGGGGGCAAGAACGGCAGAGAAGGTTTCTTCGGGGATGCCGCTTTCAGGGCCCCAGCGCCGGATGGAGAGGTTGGAGAGGCGTTCTTCTGGTGGGATTGCCTGAAGGGTGTTGGTTAGCGCGACGGCGGCGCAGATAATTTGGAGAAGCCTGGGACCCGGAAATGATGGTTGCCTGGGTTCAGCCTTGAGACACGGCAGCACTTTTCTAGTATCGGCCAGAAAAGGGTATTGGGTCAGAGGAAAAGGAGCGAAGAAGTGGTGCGCCCGGAGTGATTCGAACACCCGGCCTTCTGGTTCGTAGCCAGACGCTCTATCCAGCTGAGCTACGGGCGCATTAATCCTAGGATACCAAATGAGAAAGGCGCTGGGCAATCTTCTTGTTTTGTTGGTTTGTGGTGTGTCCAGCGTCCAGCGGCCGGCCGCTGGACACACTTTGGGCGCTGGTTGTTTTTAACTTATCTAGCAGGATGTCAAAGAACTGGCCCGGCGTTGTTTTGGACTGTCCCGGGCGGTGGGTTGAGGGTTGAAATTGGACGCTTGACTAGGCAGCGAAGGATAAGCGGTCTCAGGCGAATTTGGTTTCGTTCCTGAGTTTTTTGTCGCCGATGGATTGTAGGCGGGCGAGGATACGCTGGAAGAGGGAGGCGAGGCGGAGTTCGTGGGCTTCTTGCCGTGCGAATGAGGGTTTCTGGTATTTGAGGTGTTCGTAGGCGCGGAGGGTTACGGGTGCACCGGTGTTTTGAGCTGGCAGGGGCGCTTGTGTGGCCAAGACGGTATCGATGGCCTGGTCGATGCGGAGCTGGATGAGTTCTGCGATGCGGGTGCGGCGCCAGGCGGCGGAGATGAGTTGTTTGAGGAGTTCGAGCTCGGACGGCGTAGCAGGCTGGAATTCATCAATGTATGATTTGAAGAAGTTTTCGAAGGCGTCGGCATCTTCGGTTTTGATGATGAAGGTATGGCTGTAGAGGCCGTGCTTGAGAGCGTTGAGGCTGGATTTAAATTTGCCCTAGCGGTTTTTTGGGCCGGTTCATTTTTTGGCATTGGCGCGGTTGGCGGCGAGGGCAGCTTCGATCATGGTTTTCTTGCGTGTTTTGATCACGGTCGATGGATCGTTATTGATGTTGAGTTCTCCGTTCTCATCATTGTTCTGTTCATTTATCACTGGATTTCTCCTGAGCAGAAATTAGCAGGTGGGGGGGCGGCTTAATGTTTGAGGCTTGCGGGTTTTAAATGGAATGAGTGGTTTAGGGGCAAAAGATGTTTGAAAATTGTTGTGACTCGCAAAATCTTAATGTTCAAGTTTTTGAAGATGTGCCGGTAGAGTGCCAATTCTGCCTTCATGGACTGTGCCTAAATCCTTGTATTCGTCCTGGTGTGGCACTTTTGAGGTTGTCGGCCGTAACAAGCAGGGTTTACCGATGCGCAATTGGGCAAAGTGAGCCTTGGGAAGCGTCAGGCCAAGGAAGGCACCCACCGCCCTGCTTTTTGAAAACCGCTCAGGATCGGCGATCGTCCCGACGCCCGGTGCCTGCTTCAAGCTCTGCACCGCTGGATATTGCTCGATGGCGATCTTCTCGATCCGCTCGTCGTGAACAGAACGAGGTACAGAATATTACTAGCGACCCATCGACAGTTCAGACTCCACGCAAGAAAACCATGACCGAAGCGGCCCTCGAAGCCAACCGCAGAAACGCAACCAAATTTACCTGCCCGCGTACGCCCGCTGGCAAGCTCAAAATGCATCCAACTCCTTGAAGCACGGCCGCTTCTCCCTGAGAAACTTCGATAACTTCATCAGCCACCACGTCCAGGCCCTCGCCGTTGCCACCGCTCTGATCGAACAATTCAAACCGGTCACACCCACCGAGCTTTTGCTCGTCCACGAACGCATCCACATGCAACTCAGCTTCCTTCAGATGGAATTCCTCTACGGCGAAGCCATGCGCGTCCGCGTAGAAGACATCATTTCAAAGCCAGCAAATTTCATTTCCGCAATCATGCGAGAGATTGATCGCCTCCCCACAAAAATCCAACGCACCATCAAAGTCCTCCGCGCCAAGATTACCCAACTCGAAGCCTAGATCAGCAACGGTGAAAACGTCGAAATCGAAGCCATCGCCGATGCAGAGACACTCCCCGGCCGACGTCGACCTCGCCAAACGCATGATCCGAGACTTTGTCGAAAAGCTAAACGCCAAACACAAGCTCAATCTGCCACCGGATCCAAACTTAAAATCACAGCCAGATCAGAAAGGCTAAACAACGAACCTAAGTCCAACCCGCCCGGGACAGTCCAAAACAACGCCGGGCCAGCTCTTAAACATTTTGCGAGTTACGCTAAAATAACCGACGCCCGACGTGTGCCGTCCCGGCAGCTTATCCGTCAACTACCCTTCGGATGGGCTGCCGCAAGGTGTCCGGCCAGCCTCTCCCGGCTCCACCACCACCAGTTACACTGCTCACGCGGCAATTGCCCGTCCCTGGCCTGCGCTACTGCACACCGAAACACATCCAGCACGCAGGGATCTTGTCTCGATCCCGTCTTCTTCTCGAGCATGCGATAAAGACTGTCCCCATTCTTGCTTGCAAGATCAGCTACGCTCATCACACCCAGCAATTCGAAGTCCTTCAACATGCTCTTGCCGATCCCGTGCAAATCGCCCAACTTCTTCTCCGCCATAATCATAATGAAAGCATATGACGCGACGCGCCCTCCTTGCCACCGCAACTCTCCGCGCCGCCACCCCAGATTGGCAATCCCACCTTGTGCGATCCATCACTCACGACGAGGAGAATTTCGAGCAGCTTCGACGCTATGTCTTTGAGGTCCATGACCTTTCTCTGGCCGCCCGTCAAATGCGCGAATCCCAGTCCTACGAAATCAACCTCTTCGGCCCAGGCATGTACTTCCGCAAGCTCACACACAATGACTTGCCTCTTTCTCCCGCCGATGCAGCCCTCGAACAAACTCGCCTTCGAACTCATCTATCTCAACCTCAATCCTCAAATGCCCAAGCCCCTTTGAGGAAAGAATGCGAATGCCTCCAGCTGGGTAATCAAATCGAAATTCCCAATCAATGCGCCACAGTCTCTTGCCTTCCTCATTTCCGCCCACTGGTTCGAAGCCGTCAGCGATTTCTACAAACGAACGTAATTCAACCTCAAACAGCTTCTGATTGGACGGCTCTCGCTCCCCTATTCACCCGGCCTCGTCAACTGGGCGATATACCGGCCGACACCACCCTCACCTGCTCGAAGTTTCGCAAGTTCACTTCAGAATCCCAACTCCTCACAGACCCCAAATGACTCGCCGCAACGCTCTCCTCTTCCTCGCGGCCCAGCAGCCCAAACCCGACCCTTACGTCATCCTGGATCAATCCGTCACTCTCGACCAGACCAATCTCGATAAACTCCGGGGCTACGTCTGGAATTCCGAAGAACGCTCCTTCTTCAAAGGCAAGGTTACACGCCAGCAGGCTTACGAAATCAACCTCGTCTCAGGTGCCATGTACTGGCGTCGTACCGAGTCCGGTGGCAAGCCACTTACCGGCCAGGAACTTGCGGCCGAACGACAGCGGCTGGCCAGTCATCTCGAAAAGCCAGGCCCTGGTTACAACTGGCGCAGCGAACGCCAATTTCTCGAGCTTCTGCCCAAAGTCCATATCGCTACGTATCTGGGCCAGGAGACCATCAATGGCCGCCCTACGCACTTGATCGAAACAAAGCCAGCAGCAGGCGTCAGGGCTTACCTGCTCAATTCTTTCCGCTACAAACTCTGGATCGACGAGGCAGACCTTCACTGGACCCGCGCCGAAATCACCGTCATCCGCGACGTCGAATGGCTCCTCCACCAACTCGCCATCGGCCGCATCAGTTACCCCTACTCAAACAACATCGTCAACCAGGGCAAGCTCCGTGCCGGGGCGAAAACCACCATTGAGCTGCTGCGCCTCCCCGAAGGCATCTGGACCCTCTCTCGCTACCTCACCGAGGCTGGCAATGATTTCTCCAACGAACTCCGCTACTTCAATTACCGCCGCTTCAGCTCAGAGTCCCAACTGCTTACCGATCCCCAGTGACCTTTACCTCTCGAACGTAAATCGACTTCCGCCCAGTCGGCGGTGTGAACCACGAATACGCGATGAGGAAGCGATCCTTCCCCAGTGGCACCAGCGAAGTGTAGCCACACGAATCCGCCTGCGGCTTAGCCTCATCTGGCACCGGCACCAGCTTCTGCGCCGCTGTCCAACTCTTGCCTCCATCGCGACTCAAACGCAGATCCACTCCAGGACGCCCGGACGACATCACCAGCACCCCATTGCCAAGTTGCAACAAGCGCGGCAAGACGCCCGTTGCAGTGAATGCCTCGGGCCGCGACCAGGTCTTGCCCAGA
>JBKJUN010000843.1:0-12395 GCA_046590555.1 Bryobacter sp.
TTGCAACCTCTATCAGTTGCCTGATCGCGATAGCTTTGGTACTGCTCGGTGTCTGGTTGATCCAACGCAAATTATACTGGCCCTTGCTGCTAATAGTGCCGCTTCTGGGCGTCTCGGGAGTATCGATTTACTACTTCGCCTTCTTCCGCTTCACACGCCTCCTTTAGTGCACTCGCCGCAGTTTATCCAGCCCATTCATTGCTGCCACACGGTAAGCTTCAGCCAGCGACGGATAGTTGAAAACGGTATCCCGCAGCAACTCCACCGTCGCCCCTGACATCATCACCATCTGCCCGATATGTACCAGCTCTGCGGCCCCATCGCCAAGGATATGAACCCCCAGCAAATGCCGCGTTCCGCTATGAAAGATCAACTTGAGCAGTCCCGTTTGGTCTCCTGATATCTGAGCCTTAGCCACCTCATCAAAGTGCGCAATTCCAACCTCATAAGGCACCTTCTCCTTCGTCAATTGCGCTTCATTCTTTCCCACCATCGATATCTCGGGAATCGTGTAAATCCCAAACGGCAACAAATCCGGCCTCGTCTCCCGCTTCAACCCAAACATATGGCAAGCCGCCATCCGTCCCTGTTCCATCGACGTCGAAGCCAGCGAGGGAAAACCCACAATATCGCCAGCTGCATAAATATGAGGAACAGTGCTCTGAAAGCACTCATTCACCGTAACCTGTCCACGATCCCTAAGCTGAATCCCCAGCGACTCCAGATTCAATCGATCTGTATTCGGCTGTCGGCCAATCGCATAAAGCAGCGCTTCGGCAACCAGCGTCTTTCCGCTCTCCAGCTTTGCAATCGCCCGCAACGGCGCATCCTCCGGGGCCTCCACACTCACTACCTTCTCGCCCATCCGGAACACAACCCCGCACCGCCTCAACTCATAAACCAATGCTTCAGTAATCTCCTTGTCCACATGCTCGAGCAAACCATCCCGGGCCTCAACCACTGTCACTTCGCTCCCCAGTGCCGCCGCCATCGAAGCATACTCAAGCCCGATCACTCCACCACCAACCACAATGAGCGACTTCGGAAAATCTCCCCGCGTTACCTGAATAAACTCATCGGAATCATAAACCTGCGGCGCCTCAAACGGTATATCCGCCCGGCGAGCAGGCCGCGTCCCGCAAGCCATCAACACAAATTCGGTACGATAACTCTCCACCCCACCTTCGGCATCCACCACCTCCAACACATGCGAGTCAGCGGTAAACCGCGCGTGCCCGTTAAGCACTGCAATCTCGTGCCGCTGCAACTGGTCCTGAATCACTGCATACTGACGCTTGATCACTTCCTGCACCCGGAACATCAGATCTTCAATGTGAATCTGCGTCTTCACCCGGTAACCCTTGCCATAGAAAGACCGCTGGCGAAAACCGCTCAAAAACAGCACCGCTTCGCGCAGCGTCTTGCTAGGAATCGTCCCCGTATGCAGGCACACCCCGCCAAGATCGAAATTCCGGTCGGCAACAGCCACCCGCTTCCCGTTCTTGGCCGCTTCAATCGCAGCATGATGTCCAGCCGGCCCACTGCCAATTACGAGCAGGTCAAAGTCGAAAGCATTTTCTTGCATGAAGATCCTCAAGTAATTCTAGCCCTCATAAAAAAGAAATTCGCTAAAATTTCAATCCACTTCTGAACTCAACTGCGTATCCACATTACGAAAGGAGTACAAGCACACGCATATGCGTAACGTACAATCAGTAATCGCCGCTGGCCTCGCCTTAGTACTCGGCCTGCCAGCCATCAACACCCCACTTCAAGCCGCCAACCATCGGGAGGCTCCGATCACAGCGCTTGACCACAAAGCCGACATCACAGATTTCTTCGCCTTCGTAAGCTACAACGGTAGCCAGGCCGCCAATCAGCGTCCCACCAAGGCAACTTTTATCCTCTGTGTCGACCCCTTGCTCGAACCAGCCAATGGCCCTAACTACTTCCCCTTCGATTCCGGAATCCTCTATGAGATCAAAATCGACAACAACCACGATGCTGTAGAAGACATCATTTTCCAGGTGCAGTTCGACACTGAACAGCGCCTCCCCAGCCTCTTCACCACCATGGCCGGAGCAGGCGACGGGATCAAGACTCCCGCCAACTCACCTGCGCCAATCGCCCCGGGCACTCTGCTCGTTCCCCCTCAGATCAATAGCTTTGATAGCCCTGGCCTCGGCCAGCGTCAGCCCTATCGCATCACCATGATCAAGGGCGGCAACGCCACCACCTTCACCAACATCGGTGGCAAGCCTCTCTACGCAGTGCCAGCCAACGCCGGTCCCCGCACGATTGACTACCCTGCCCTTTACAAGGCCGGTACTTACTCGCTGCCCAACGGCATCAACGTCTTCGCCGGAACCGTTGACGATCCCTTCTGGATCGATCTCGGCGCTACCTTTGACACCCTCAACCTACGCACCCTCGGCTCCGGCATCCCTGCCGTTCTCACCGACGACGAAGACAAGGCAAAGATGAACTTCGCCTCTGACACAGTCTCCGGCTACGGCGTCAATGCCATTGCGATCGAAGTACCGATCGAGATGCTCACTTCCACCGGCCGCGTCGAAGCTGCCACCGTCCCTGCCGCCACCATTGGAGCCTGGGGCACCACCAGCCGCCCCCGCCTCACTGTACGCCGCTCACCCAATCCACTCACCACCCGCGGCGACCTCCGCCAGGTCCAGCGCATGGGCCAGCCCCTCTTCAACGAACTCCTCATCGGCACCGGATCTAAAGACAAGTTCTCCATGTCGCAGCCCAAGGATGATGCCCAGTTCGCCAACTTCGCCCTCGACCCCGTCCTCGCCCGCATCGTCAATGCAGCCACCGGCGGCGTCGTCGCGATTCCTAACGCCCCTCGTGTCGATCTGGTTCCGCTGGTAACCTACGCGCCTCCAATCGCTGCAGCAGGCACCCCCGCTGGCCCGATCGCTGACCTCCTACGCCTCAACACGGGCGTATCCGCAACACCTCCAGAGCAAGCCAATCGTCTTGGCCTCATCGCTGGCGATGCTGCCGGCTACCCCAACGGCCGCCGTCTCATGGATGACGTCACCGACATTGCACTCCGAGTCGTCGTCGGTGGAGTGCTCGTCACCGGCTTCAACAAGTTCCCCAACAACAAACTCGGCGATGGCGTCAACGTCAACGACGCCGCTTACAAAAACGAATTCCCCTATCTCGCCGATTGTCCTTCCGGACGCGACCGTCGTCACCTCGATCCAGGTGAACCCGGTGGCGGCCCGATCAAGTAAGAAACTGCCATGAAACTAGCACTTCTTGTTTCAATCCTGGGCGCATCTTTATGCGCCCAGGAGGCAGTTAACTACGACGCCCTCAAAATTCAGGCCCGCGGCTATATCGCCTCAGGCAAACCAGAACTCGCTCTCAAAATTGCTGAACCCCTGGCCAACAAAGCCCCCGACGACATCGACCTTTGGTACACAGTGGCCCAGGCCAGCCGCATCTTGGGCAAAATCGAAACCGCCGAAAAAGCCACCCAGTGGATGCTCGACCTTCGTCCAGACAACCTCAACGGCCAGCACGAAGCGGGCCTCTTGCGCGAGATATTCAACGATCTCCCCGGTGCGTTGGATATGCTGAATATCGTATTCCGCGCCACGCCAGTGTCAAAATACAACGAACGAGCCGCTATCCTGAATGACATCGCGCGCATCTTCGAAAAGCAAAATCTCAAAGCCGAAGCCGCCCAACTCCGCAAGGAAATCGAACGACTGAAAGGACTCGAAATAACCAATGCGAAAGCTACTGCCACTCCTGATCATAAGTAGTCTCTATGGTCATGACCTCTATCTCATGCCGCAAAAATTCCGGCCTGCCGCAGGCGAAGCCATCCTAATCTCGGCTCACACCGGCGATAGCTTCCCTTTCTCCGAACAACCCGTAGATCCCGCCCGACTCACCAGCCTCCCCAGTGGAGAATGGCGCATGCTCGGCAAGGCTACCCACACAACAATACCGGTCCAAGCTGGCAGCCAGTACTTCGGCGTTTTCACTAAATCCCGCTTCCTTGAGATGGAGCCCGAAAAGTTCATCAGCTATCTCAAAGAAGAAGGTCTTAGAACGCAATTGGAGACCTACAAAACCATGACCGGCAAGAGCCGTGAAATGTACGCGAAGTTCGCCAAGACCTACGTAGTCGCAGGCCAACCCACTGGCAACTTCGCCAAGCCCCTCGGCCTCAAGATTGAAATTATCCCGCTCGTCGACCCTTCTGGCATCAAGCCCGGCAAAGAGCTCCCGGTGCAGCTTCTCTTTGACGGCAAACCAATCGCTGACATCCAGATGGAAATCGCCACCAGCCGCGACCCGCGCACCAAATCCGTACTCACCATCGCTGGCCGCACCAACGCTGAAGGTAAGCTCAACATCCAGGTTCCAACATCGGGTAAGATCCGCCTCCACGCAGTCGCCATGAACCAAGTCAAGGCCGAAACTCATGATTGGGAATCCTACTGGGCCAGCCTCACCTTCGAGGTGCCAAGCGCTACCCCTACCCAATCCTCTAATCTAACGAACAGGTGATCGCTTTTTTCGCAACCCTGTTTTTGATTCCGGGCTCACATGAGCTCGCAACCCCTGGCCCGGTCAGCATCCCGTTGCCCGGGCCAGACTATATCCACCTCCGCTGGAAGTCTCTACGATCTTCCGGCTATTGGGAACCACCCACTCTCAAGCTCCCCTTCGCCGGCACATACTGGATCAGCGCCGCCACCAAGTCCAAGGTCCGCACGATCCCCGCCGCAACCTTCAACCAGCTCGTCATCAACGACGGCCTCACAGTGGTCCAGCAATACCGCAAACAGTACAAGCAAATGAGCGAACCCGGCCGCATCGTTTTTGCAGACTACGCCAAGACCATGATCACCGTCGGCCCCCCGGAACCCATAGCTCCCGTCGAACTCAACTTGCCAATCGAGTTCATCCTCCGTGTTCCCCAACTGGTCCAACTCAACTTCCGCAGCCAGCCTATTGAAGGGGTCCAGATCAGCCTCAACGGCAAACCCATCGGCATCACCAACGGTGCGGGCCAACTCCCGCTGCCGCTACTCAACTTCTCATCAAAACTCACAGCCACGGTAGTGCGAGCCTACCCGGACCCAAGCACTGCCCCCTGGGAATTCTTCAACGCCTCGCTAACGCTCCCGCCCTTAAGCCAGCGTCAAGCCGCCATCGACAACGGTCAACTGCCCCGTAACGAACTGGGTCGCCGTCATGAAGTAAACAACGGCATCGGCGATCTCATCGCCAGTGCCGAATCGACCAGCCGGCGTCTTCGCCTTCAGCGCCTGCAAGGAAGTACTCTCAGCCTCCTCAAACGGGATAGCCCCCGGAGCAACGCTATTCACACTGATCTTCGGAGCCCAGGCCCGCGCCATTGCCCGAGTCATATGAATCACCCCGGCCTTCGACGCACAGTAATGTACAAATTCAGGCCAGGCCTCGATGCCGCCAATCGACGAGATATTCACAATCCTGCCCCCGCCCTCCTGCAACATCATCCGTCGCGCCGCCTGCTGCGCACAAAAGAAGTAAGCCTTCAGGTTGGTCGAATGGATGAAGTCCCAATCGGCCTCAGTCACCAACAGTGGGTCGATCTTAGTAAAACGCGCCGCGTTGTTCACCAGCCCATCCAGTTCCCCCACCTCACCGAATAGACGCTCAATCTCGCTCACCTTTGACAGGTCGGCAGAATAGATCGGAGCCCCGCCACACAGTGCACTAACCTCTTCGGCTTCCTGCTTTGAATTCCCATAGTGAATGCGAACATCAGCCCCTTCGCGATGAAGCCGCGTCACAATCGCCTTCCCAATCCGCCGGGCCGCCCCAGTCACAAGAATCCGTCTGCCTACTAGTGAGCTGAAAGCCATATGCCCATCAATAGCATGAGAAGCCGCTGCCTAACCTTTGAGCAGCACATATTTAGTTAGACAATCCAGCCAATTTCATCAAATGACGCTGCAGTCCGAACTTGAGTTTGCTTGATTCATGGATCGGGATGGATAGCCGAACGTTGATCCCCTGTTTTGAATAAATATGATGGCTACCGTTTACCCTTAGCAATGTCCATCCCTTAGATTCAACCATTTTGGCAAGTTCTTTTCCCGAAAGTGGCATCACAGGGCTAGTTCGATCACTTGATCATCCATTTGGATCAAGTGCGGTTCCACTTCGATAGACAAGCAACCTTCGATTGCCTCCCGAACATTTACCTCGATTTCTTCCATCGTCTCACCTTGGGTAGCGCATCCGGGTATCGAAGGGACCTCCGCCCAGAACCCTCCCTCCTCGGCTTTGTGGACAATCACGCGGATTCTCATAAATTCACCTTTAGTTTAGTCCAGACCACATCACCCGGCAAGAGTTCGATCCATCGCTGTCAATGCCGCTAGCTTATCGTTCGATGACTGCAATTTGCCCAATGGCCGCAGATCTCCTATCATAGGGGTCAGTGACGATTACAGAGCAAAGAATCGCGTTGGCAGGCATTCTGACCGTCGACAAGGATGTCCTACACGGTACACTGTGCTTTGCCAATAGTCGAGTACCCGTACAAACCTTCATCGATTTTCTTGAAACGGGAGAGTCCATCGACGATTTCCTCGCCGTCTACCCAACAATTCCAAGGCAACACGTTTTTTCTTTTCTTGAACTAAGCCGTGACATTGCAATCGACCAA
Organism: Bryobacter sp.; assembly: GCA_046590555.1. GTDB lineage: Bacteria > Acidobacteriota > Terriglobia > Bryobacterales > Bryobacteraceae > Bryobacter. The sequence continues at coordinate 6,710 of JBKJUN010000843.1, forward strand.
CTGTCATGCGTATCGTCATAGACGCTTGCATAGATCCTCGCTTGGTTGAAGCTTTTGTTGGAGAAGATGTCCAGACATTATTTGATCTCGGCTGGCAGAATTTAAAAGACAATGTGCTGGTCAAGCAATTGGAGTGCGATGTGTTCATCACGGCGGATCGTGGATTCGAGCACCAGCACAATCTCACATCATCGTCATTCGGAATTATTATTGTTCGTGTTACACGTAACAAAATCGCTTTCTATCGTCCGCTCTTCAGTCAACTGCGGAAAGCGGTTTCGACAATTAAATCTGGCGAAGTGATCCATGTTCCGGGCGCTGCTCTCGGCTGATTAAACTCACAGCACAGGAACTGCCGTTTCGATTTGTTGAGAAAACGAAAGACGACGAAATCAAGTAGTGGCTATTTGAGAAGCGTCCAATCCTCGTTCAATAAGACTCAGTCTCTGCTTTGTGCCAGGCCACGCTTGGCCTTGTAGCGTCGCAGCACCATTCATCAAACTTGGCCCGCAAAAGGTCGAGATTCTTTTCGCGGGCCCCACCCGTCACCCACACAACCCCAACCGAAAACACTACGATAGAGACATGACCCGCCGTTCGATCTTCAGCCTCGCCGCCGCACCTCTCCTCGCCCAGCAACAAAAGCCGGCCGAGCACGCTGGTCACGGCTGCACTCCCCCGCCCAGCGCCGGTGCCCCATCTCTCCCCGCCAAACTCCTCGGCGGCATGGGTCAGATCAACTTCCCCATCTCCATCGGCCAGCACATCGGCCTCCTCTACTTCCAGCAAGGCGTCGCCCAGCTCCACTCCTTCTGGGCTCGCGAAGCCGAACGCAGTTTCCTGATGGCCGCCTCGGTCGATCCAACTTCCCCTATGCCCTGGTGGGGAGTTGCCATGGCCGCAGCCGGCGACTACCGCCCCAAGTTTCAGCAGGAAGGCCTCGACGAAATCTTTGGCCGTCAACCCCGCACCACCGCCCGTGCCTGGGAAGCCGCTCAACGCGCCCGCGACCTCGCCGCCAAACGCAAAGACCTGCCCATGATCGAGCGCCTCTACATTGAATCTGTCCAAGGCAAGTGCGATCCCAAGAACCCCAATCCAGATCTCGCCTACACCGACGGTCTCCGCAAAATCATCGCACTCTTTCCTAACGAAATCGAAGCCAAGCTCTTCCTCTCCCTCGCCACCATGCGCGGTTTCCGGCAACCCGACAAGAAGCCCAACCATGGCACGATGGAATCAGTCGAAATCCTCCGCAGCCTCCTGCCGGAAGCCCCCGAACATCCCGGCCTCCACCACTACATCATCCACGGCTTCGAGGGCTCCACCTTCGCCGCAGAAGCATGGCCCAGTTGCGAAGCCTACGTGCGGCTGGTCTCCATGATCCCCCACGCCCAGCACATGCCCGGCCATATCTACGCGCAAACCGGCAAGCTCAAAGAAGCTCAGCAGTCCTTCCTCAACTGCATGCGCCTCGAACTCCAATACATGAACGACGACAAGGAATACGGCAATGGCCACCACGGCCACAACGTCCACTTCCTGGCCATGTCCTACTCGATGGACAACAACCCGACCCGCGCTATCGAATCCGCCAAGCACCTCCTGGCCTTCGGCGACAAACCAGCCGATGCCGCCAAGCCCGACACCATGTTCGGTGCTTACCGTCAAGGCTTCTTCGCCGCCCTCCGTACCATCGCCCAACACGAACTCTGGGATCTCGCAACCGACGACAAACTTATTCCCGACATCCAGCAGCCTCGCTTTCAGGCGTGGCGCCACTGGCTCCACGCCCTGGCTGCGATCCACAAAGCCAAAGACGCCGCGCTCGCCAAGACCCACATCCATGCCATGGATAAGGCCCTCGGAGAATTCCTCCGTCTCACCAGCTTCCCCGCTCCAGAAGAGCTCCTCGCCGCCCGCATCGAAATCTCGGGGCACTATCTTTGGCTCACCGGAGAGCCCCAACATGCCATCGAGAAACTCGAAGAAGCCCAGTACCGCGAGACTCACCTCCGCTACACCGAACCCACATACTATCCGCGACCCGTCGCCGAAGTACTCAAGCGCTTAAAACCAGAGCACTCAAACTCAGGCAATGCCTGACATTATCGGCGGCAGCCTCGCCGGCGCAGCAGCAGCCCTTGAGCTACTCAAGCTAGGTCACCCCGTCACGATCTACGAGAAGTCAAAATTCCCGCGACACAAAGTCTGTGGCGAATTCCTCGACGCCGCCGCAGTCGACTTACTAAGTGACTTCCAGCTCGAAGGCACCCCCATCACCGAGACAGCCCTCATCTGGCACAATGCCCAAACCCGCTTTGCCCTTCCCCGCCCTGCCCTCGGCATCAGCCGCCACCGTCTCGACCACATCCTAATCATGCAAGCCCTGCGAGAAGGCGCAATCCTCCACGAGCAAGTAGGCAAGCCCCACGACAAAGCAATCATTGCCCACGGCCGCAAGCCAATCAGCCAAAAAGGTCAGCGTCTTTTCGGCTACAAAACCCACTTCGCAGGCCCCACCAACAATGCAGTAGAGCTCTACTTCAACGGCATCGGCTACACCGGCGTCAACCCCATCGAGGACGGTCTCACCAACGTCTGCGGCATAGCCAAAGAAGAAGACCTCAAAGACGTCCAATTCGATGGCGACAAGTTCGTAGCCCGACAACCTCATCTGGCAAATCGTCTCGAAGGCAGGAAGCGACAAATGGAATGGCTCATCACTGGACCTCTCTTCTACGGGCCCACCGAGAACACCCAAGGCTACCCCTGCGGCGACGCACTCAGCTTCGTAGATCCCTTCACCGGTTCCGGCCAACTCTGCGCTATCGCAACAGGCCAACTAGCCGCCCGTTCCATAGCAAAAGGCCTCACCCCAACCCAGCACATAGAGGCCTGCAGACAACTCCTACAACCAGCTTTCCGCTGGTCTACGCTGATCCGCAAATCTCTAACCTGGCCCTTGGTTCCGTATCTAGCCCAAATCATCCCCGGCCAACTCCTCTACCGCTACAGCCGCCCCAGCCCTCGCAATCGAATGCAAGATGCCTAATCCATCAGCCTGAGTTCCCGTGTTGAATTGTTCACCGCCATGATCCACCGCATTGCTCACCATGGCCAATACCGCCACATTTGCCCGACGGGCGATTCCAAAAGCGAAAAGAGACGCAGCCTGCATTTCAACAGCCAGAACTCCCTCGGCGCTCCAATATCGAATAGCCGATTCTGTCTCGCGGTAAGGAGCGTCTGTGGTCCAAACTCGACCGCGTCTGACCGTCCATCCAGTAGACGCTAATTCTCTCTCCAGGCAATCGAGAATATTGGAAGGACACTGCACATCCACGCTTGGCGCAAGGTAGTGCAAAGAGGTGCCCTCATCCCGCACCGCCGACGATGCGATAACCAGGCAAGGTAGCGGTAGTTCTTGCGCGATTCTCCCGGCAGACGTAAGCCCCACAATGAGCCTCACACCCGCCGCATGTAATTGCTCGGCGACAAGCACGGCATAAGGCCCGCCGATGGTCCGGGCAATCACTCCAACCCTCACGCCTCCGCAATCCACTTCGTACATCGTCGTGTGGAAGCAAGCCCACCCAGGCACTTTCGTCGCCAGTCCTTGCGATACAAGCGCGTCCGTCAAGTCACCGTCAAATTCAAGGATGCAAATCTCTGGCAACGCCATGAGCTGAATCCCCTGAAGACTTCTCACCGACTTCATCAGTCGACTGGCGGTAAACACCGACTCTTCGTTCAGTTCGTGATTTGACAGCGGCAAATTCAACTCTTCAGGCATTCCAACCAATCCTACTTCACCTACTCTGAATCCTCACCAGACCCGTCGATAACCGAGTCCCCAAACAAGCTAATCCGGCTATACATCTCCGAAACTTCCTGCTCACTCAATTTCAGAAATTGGATCGTAGCCAGCAAGTGATGCATGAACCGGGTCAGTTGCCTGCTCGTAATCCCCTTCCCTTTATGCACTTGATCAATCGGTCGCCCGGAATAATGCGCCGGCCCTTCCAGAGCCGCTGAGAAAAACTCCAGTTGCATCTCCCGAAGCTTCTCCATCGGCACATGCCGAAAGTATGGCTCAAGCTCCGTATCCTTCAGCACCCGGTCATAAAACCGGTCCACCAACATGGCAATTGCGATATCCCCGCCCACGCGTTCGTAAAGTGTCTTCGGATTGGAACTCATGACAATCAATCCCGTTTGCATTTCCTCTGCCAAACTAATCCTCAACAAACACAACCAAATACGCGACATCCCAGCCTCGCCATGCGCCATTTCACCCACTCGAAAGGGCCACTACCCTCAACATCCAAGAGACAATAGGCAGATGTTCGAACTGACCACGCTCATGTGGATGGTCTTCTTCCTCGGCTACGCCCTCATCGCCCTCGCCGAAACCATCCACATCAACAAGGCGGCAACCAGTCTGGCCATGGGTGGCTCTCTACTTTTCATGGCGGCAAGCCGACCGGGCACCCACTTCGCCGAAGAGATCACCCATATGGGCTCAGAAACCATGGGCGTCGTCGGCTTCCTCCTCTGCGCCATGACCCTTGTCGAAATCCTCGTCGACTTCCAATTTTTCGATTGGGTCCGCTACCGCCTTCTCAAGCTCGGCCTCGGCAACCTTGGTCAATACTTCGCTATCTCCATCTGCACCTTCCTTTTCTCCGCCGCGCTCGACAACCTCACCACCGCCATCGTCATGCTCCGCATCGCCGCCCTTTTCTTTCGCGGCAAATCTCTCTTCTTCACCGCCTGCGCCATCATCTCGGCAGCCAACTCCGGCGGCGCATGGTCCCCCATCGGCGACGTCACAACCTTCATGCTCTGGGCCGCAAAAAAGTTCACCACCTGGCAGCTGATTTCAACTACTTTCTTGCCCTCTCTCGTCTCCTTTGGCGTCGTCGCACTTTGGCTGAGCCGAGACATCGAAGCAGCCGATGACGACGAGACCTCAGGCATGATCACCTCGATGCACTGGTCCCAATGGCTGATCATCACCCTTTGCCTCGCATCTTTCACTGGCCCCTTCTTCGCCGTCCAGGCCGGCCTCCCTGCCTTCACCGGCCTTATGATGGGCCTCGGCTTAGTCTGGATGGTCCAGGAGCTTTTCCGCAAAACCCAAAAACACCAAACCAGCCTCATGGGTCAAAAGATCGAAGCCCTCATCGAGAAGATCGACATCCCTTCCCTTCAGTTCTTCATCGGTATCCTCTCCGCCGTCACCGCACTCCACATGGTCGGCTCGCTCCAATCGATGACCCAACTCCTCTACGGCGAAGGCAACCAGCGCACTATTCTCGGCCACACCATCCTCGGCCTCTCCTCAGCCATTTTCGACAACGTCCTCCTCACCGCCATCGCGATCCAAAGCTTCAGCGGCACCGACGGCACCCTCTGGTCTCTCCTCGCCTTCACTGTCGGCACCGGCGGCAGCATCCTCGTAATCGGCTCAGCAGCAGGCGTTGTCTCCATCGGAATCATCGACAAACTCCGCGAAGAATTCGGCAACGATTTCGTCGCCCCGCTCTCTTTCGGTGCCTACAGCAAACACGCTGCCCTCCCAAACCTCATCGGCTTCTTCGCCGGAGTCGCCACCTGGTACCTGATGCGCCGCTAACAATTCCACTTGGACCGCTCTTACCAAAACTACGCGCTTCCATCC
>JBKJUN010000394.1:0-6411 GCA_046590555.1 Bryobacter sp.
GGCCATTGAGCTGCCATCCACCGATCAGGGTGTTGCCGACTGTACTCATGCCGGACATGAACTTCTTGCCTTTGCCGAAGGGGAGTTCGTAAAGGAAGTTGCCGACAAAGTTCTGGCGGATATCCCATGAGGCGCTAGAGTAGGCGAGTGAAAGATTGCGAGGATCTTTCGAGCCAAGGCCGGGAGACCCGCTGAGCGTAGTGCCCGAGGTAGCGAGTGCATGGCCATATGTGTAGCTGGCGGTATAGGTCAAGCCTTCTGAGAAGCGCTTTTCCCACTTGGCGGTGAGGCCGGCATAACGACCGAAGCCGAAGCTGGCGGTTTGGGCAATGCCACCGATATTGGGATAAGGACGACGCAGATCTCCGGGAGGTGCGAGATTGCTCGGATTGTTGAAGGGGGCATTCGGGTCGGGGTTTTGCACTTGACGAGCCGAGTGGTTACCAACATAGGCCAGTTCAAAGACGTTGCCTCTGGCGAATTCACGCTGAATGGAGAAATTCCATTTGTGAACCAGGGGAGTACGGAAGTTGGTTGCAATGCTGCGGAAGCTGACTGGTGCCGGCAATGAGAAAACATTGATCGGGAAGCCAGCGCTTACCTGCCGCTCTGTCGTTGTGAAGAACTGATTGGGCAGGAAGTTGTTGGCTCGGTTCAACTGAACTGTCGCGTTGAAGGGAACTGCTTCGCCACGATTGGGGAAGCCGCCCTGATTTTCTTCGCCACCGTAGAAGATACCGTAACCGGCACGAACGACGGTCTTGGGATCGTACGAATAAGCCAAACCGAGGCGCGGGCCAATGTTGGTGTAATCGGTTGCGATCAGCTTGCTGTTCACTTCGCCTCGCGAGACCCTCACGTTGGGGAAGGCGGTGGCGAAGTTGGGAGGCAAGGGAGCATTCTGATCTTTACCCTTGGGGATGAAAAGAGTCAGAGTGTCGAGATCAAAATTCGACTGACGACCGAACCGTTCGTCGATTGGCTGGAAGATTTCGTAACGGATGCCGTAATTTAAGGTCAACTTCGAAGTGATCTTCCAATCGTCCTGGGCGAAGAAAGCCCATGAGGTGCGCTGAGAAGAAATGAAGTTGCCAGTGGAGATCTGCGCGTTGTTTACTCGACCCAGGAGGAAGCTGGCGATACCGTCGCCGGTTGTGGTCTGCTGACCCACTTGGCCGGTGTCAAAGCGGTTGAAGCTCCAATTGCCGTGAGGGCTAGGAACCTGGAAGAACGGGAACTTCACCTGTCGATATTCTGCGCCGACTTTGATGGAGTGTGCTCCCTTGGTGACTGATAGGTTCTGGATAAAGTTGAGCACGTTCGAGTATTCGATGGAAGGTAGCCAATCGGAAGCTCCGAAGCCTGAGTAACGCTCTACGCTTGTTGAAGGCAGACCGCCGTTGGTGGAGGAAGACGGATTATAACCGCCAATGCCGAAGGCAGTAAACTGATCGACGCTGGGGTTGGCCTGGGTACGAGTGGTGATTAGGCGCGTAAAGGCGCCGCGCGTTTCCGTGAGGATGGACGGAGTCCAAACTCGGGTGTAGCTCAACATGGCGTTACGACCGTAAGACGTACCGGCGTTGGATGCAAAGTACGTACCATCGAGGGCACCAGGAAGGGGCTGGCCGTTGAACTGGTCATTGTTGGACCAGCTCAAGGAGCCGAAAAGGCTATCCTTGTCGCTAATTTTGTGGTCCATACGGAGGTCGCCCTGACGGACGGTCTGTTGACCAGAAGTAGTAACGAAGTAATTGTCCTGCGGGAAGCCTGCCGGAACCACGCGGTTGGGTTCTGGAAACAGCGCAAGGATCTTGGAAGCAGCCGGATCAAAGCGGGTGCTGGGGATACGATTGCCAGGGAAAGGCGTGCGGGTGAGAGCTCCACCGGGGCCGGCGATTTGGGTAGCCGGGTCATAGATGGGGCTGCCGGCATTTGAGAAATCACCTGACTTCATCGCTGCGGTGGGGATGGTGAAGGTGCTCGAAGTGCCCAAGCCAGGGACGGAGCCGCCCAGTGAACGGATCTGCGTCTCCTGATAGTCAGCGAACCAGAAAGTGCGGTTCTTGATCAGTGGGCCACCCAGTGATGCCCCGAACTGATTCTGCTTGAAGGGACCGCGGCTCACGCGATTGGCATTATTTTCCCAGCGATTGGCATTGAGCTTGTCGTTCTGGAGGAAATTGTAAGCAGAGCCGTGGAGGCTGTTGGTGCCAGATTTGATGGTGACGTTGACCACGCCGCCAGCACCGCGGCCATATTCTGCGCCGTAGCCGTTGGTGGCGACACGCATTTCGCCGATGGCGTCAGGTGAGGGGCCGATGACGTAGGCGGTTTGATTCAAGAAATCGATTACGTTGACGTTGTTGTCTACGCCGTTAAGCAGGAAGTTGTTCTGGCCGTTGGAGCGCACGCCGTTGGCGGAGAAACCGCCGCCTGTGGCATCGCGGGCACCGGGTTCAGCCGGGACGACACCAGGCGAGAGGCGAGCAAGATAAATTGCATTGCGCTGTCCGCCGAGGGGAAGTTCAGCGACTGTTTTAGCAGAAACGTTCAGGCCAAGCGTTGTGGATTCTGTTTGAAGTAATGGGGTCTCAGCACTTACTTCAACCGTGGTTGTAACGTCACCGACGGAAAGTTGGATATCAGCACCAATGCGATCTCCAGCGGTGAGAATAATGTTCTTGCGGACGGATCGCTTGAAGCCTTGGGCTTCTGCGGTTATGGTGTAGACTCCTGGCTTGAGGGCAGGACGGGCATATTCGCCGCCATTGCCGGAAGTTACTTCGTATTTCAAGCCAGTGGAATCTTCAGAAATGGTTATTTTTGCGTTGGGAACGGCGGCTCCGGCAGGGTCGGAAACGGTACCAACGAGGGTGGCGAGGTCGCGTTGGGCAAAAAGACTCAACGACAACAACGAGGTCATCAAAACTATTCTCAGTGCAGCTACAAGGCGCATTGTAATTCCTTTAAAACAAACAGCGTTACGAGGAGGTTATCATGAGGCAACAATTGAAACAAGGCTTAACCGTTTCCCCTGTCAGGCTTAAAAAAATATGGATTTTGGTAGTTTGTCTGTTTCTGAGTGGCGCGGACAGTCACACCATTGTATTGACTGATCTTGCGGAGACATATGCTATTACGGGGCTTAACACTTACGGAGGGGAGAGGCAAAAAGACTATATTTTAGAGACTACTGGAAATGGGATTGTCATTTTTGACTTCGATTCGGATGGCAATGATGATGTGCTTTTAATGAATGGAGCAAGCTTTAATGGCCCGAAAGGGGCTCTTCCATATCTATACCGAAATGTCGGAAATGGGAAATTTGAGGCAGTTGGCAAGACAAGTGGGTTGACGTTTGAGGGCTGGGCGCAAGGTGCCTGTTCTGGGGATGTGAACAACGACGGGCGACCAGACTTGATGATTACTTACTATGGTCACAATCGGCTTTATAAGAATCTTGGCACTGGATCGTTTGAAGAAATAACGGCAAAGTCGGGTTTGCCGGTTACGGGTAATCGCTATGGGTCTGGGTGTACTTTTCTGGACTATGACCGCGATGGACGATTAGATCTTTTTGTGTCTAACTATGTCGATTTAGACCTAGAGAAGACGCCTAAGAAAGGAGTGAGTGATGCGTGTACCTGGAAGGAGATTCCGGTAATGTGTGGGCCGCGCGGACTGCCGCTAGCGAAGAACGTACTTTATCACCAGGAGGCAGATGGGAGCTTTAAGGATGTGTCTGAGAAAGCAGGGATATTGAAGCCGGGTGGACGCTATGGGCTACAGGCTGTTTCTGCAGACTTTGATAACGACGGCCAGCCGGACATTTACGTGGCTTGTGACATGACGCCGAGTCTGTTGTTTCACAATCGCGGGGATGGAACATTTGAGGAACGCGGAGAAGAAGCCGGTGTCGCCTACAACTTTGATGGACGCCTGCAGGCCGGAATGGGTGTGGCTGTTGCCGACTTTGACAACGATGGATGGCTTGATATTGCGAAAACCAATTTCTCGGGCGACACGACATCGCTCTATCGCAATGAGGATGGCAAGTTCTTTAGCGATGTATCACGCGAAGCCGGCTTGGCGGTGAGGCAGTTATTGGGCTGGGGGGTGGCATGGGTTGATTTTGATGATGATGGTTTGCGGGATTTGCTGTTGGTCAATGGCCATGTATATCCAGAGGTAGAGGGCACCAAAGTAGGAGACAAGTATTTACAAGAGACGTTGCTGTTCCGGAATTTAGGTTCGGCCCGATTTGCCGATATCTCGAAGGGGGCGGGGCCCGGTCTGGCAACACCGAGGCCATCACGCGGCTTAGCCGTAGGTGATTTAGACCGCGACGGGCGGCCCGAGGCGGTGATTCTGAATATGAATGCACGGCCCACTGTTTTGCATAATTCAGGTGTGCGGATGGGGAAATTTGTGAATCTGAGATTAGAGGGTACAAAGTCGAACCGGACTGCGATTGGAGCTCGCGTTACGGTTGAGGCAGGCGAAAAGAAGTGGATTGATGAAGTGATGAGCGGTGCCAGTTATTATTCACAACACTCAGCAGCGCTGCACTTTGGATTGGGTGCTGTGAAGGGCGATTTAAAGGTGAGCGTGAAGTGGCCCTCTGGACTGACCCAAAGCTGGAGTGGCGTGCCGGTAGACTCAATGTGTCGATTGAAAGAAGGAGTCAGCGCGAGTCAATGCAGCGGCTACACCCAGTAACGGTGTCGCGATTTTTGGCCAAGTGTATGACGGGCGCCAATCTCTCAAAGGCAAGTGCATCGCGCGGGAAACATTGAATACGCATTCTCAAATCCTTCGTAGACACGTCCGGCCAATCAATCAGCAAAAGCGAAAATCAGGAGCGGCACGATCCCTCCAGAGTCACGCATATCGATTACCTGTGGCATGGTAAATGGCATTTGCAATGGCCCCCGCCACGCCAGTGATGCCAATCTCGCCCACGCCGTGGGCGCCTACTGGTGTGTATGGATCTGCAATATCCGTGTAAACAATGTCGATGTGCGGAATATCTGCCTGCACGGGTAAGTGATATTCGGAAAACGAAGGGTTGATGATGCGACCGCTTCGATCATCAAACATGGTTTCTTCAGTAAACGCCATGCCAATACTCCTTACAGTCCCTCCGCGGAATTAAGAAACAGCGGTCTTGGGATTCAAGATCCGCCCGCAATCGAATGCGCCAACCCACCGGTTGACTCGCACTTCGCAGAATTGCGCTGCATAGGAATGCATGGAATATTTCAGGGTTTCAATGGGTGCTCCAGTCTTGCTCTTAACCTCTACAAAGCCCTTTCCAGCAAACTTTAGAATCGCGACGTAGGTCTGACCGACGTGGGGATGATCCTTGCGAAAGATTCCTTCTTTCCGTACTTCTATGTCGTCAAACTTCGCGCCCGCTAGCTCTGATTCAGGGTTATCTTGCGCGAGCAAAAGAAGGTGTTTGACCAACTCGTCTGCAGCTTCATGCACGGCGAGCGCAACACTTATGGTTTGAGATGAGCCTCCTGGCACACTGGCTGAGGGCAGCATGCTATCGCCATGCTCGAACCTCACTTTATCCATCGGGAGCGCCAACCGCTCAGCGGCGTGCTGCGTTTGCACCGTTTCCGTGCCCATTCCCATTTCTTGGCAGGATGATTGCACCAGGACGCTTCCATCGGCATTGAGTCGAAGTCGAGCTGCGCTAGCCCGACTTTCGCAGTTTGCGACCATTTTGGGCTATTTTCGCCCCAAAACGACGACTAAGTCCAATGCTTGCAACGAGCCGTTTTCCAAAATGGCTGCGGTGAAGACCTACCCCCTAGCAAAGGCTTAAACATTCTGCTGTTTCGATGTTTCTGCGTCAAACGAATCGGAATATAGACGGCAAGGCTCATCGCTACTTCAGCGTGGTCGAGAATCGGCGACTGGGCTCTGGCAAGACGGCCCAGCGGACCGTTCTGTATTTGGGCGAGATCAACGACAAACAAGAAGCCGCATGGCGCAAGACGCTTAAGGTCTTTCTGAAGACAAGCAAGCTTCCCGCAACCTCAGCTTATTCCCGGAAGACCGTGAAATTCCTGCTGGAAACTTGGATGCGATTCAAGTAAAGCTTGGGCAAATGGAGTTGCTGGCTGGGCTGCCAGTTGTGGCACCAACTGGACTTAGACAGGTTCTGGCAAGGCAAGCTACCAGATGGGCGGGAAGCAGTCAGTTGGGAAAAGGTACTGCAGTTGTTGGTCGTCAACCGCCATGGATGAGCTGCTGCAAGTCGATTTCGCCGTCGCCGAAAAGGATCGTCTCTATCGCTGCCTGGATCGGCTGCTCGAACACAAGCAAGATCTCTTTGTCTGGTTGCAAAAGAAGTGGGCCGATCTGTTTCAGGCCGACTTCGAAGTATTGCTCTAT
>JBKJUN010000413.1:0-5487 GCA_046590555.1 Bryobacter sp.
CCGTAAAGTTGCCGAGTACAAAGCAGGCGATCTTTTGTCTGATTATGCTTCGTACTTTGTCTTGAAGATGGGTCGGCGCGACCTGAAAGTGACCAGCCATGTGGAAAAGCTGGCGGCGAGTGCTTGCAAGATGGCGTCGGGCGATGCGCTGTGGTGTGGGAGCTGTCATGAGCCGCATACGAATGCCGACAAGTCACAGACGGCCTGCCTCGGTTGCCATTCAACGTCGCATCGGAAGGAGGAGCGTTGCGTGAGTTGCCACATGCCTCGAACGAAGGCTGTCGATGCCAATCACGGCGTGATGACAGACCATAGCATTCCCAGGGTTCAGAACGTAGAAGCGGTGCCCGCTGCTGGAGCACTTTCGCCATTTCTTGGTATAGCCGATGATCGGTCGCTTGGGCTTGCTTATGCGGAACTTGGAGACAATCGTGCGCGTGAGTATCTTCTACGGGCCAGCCCACAGGATTGGCCGGTGCAGCTTCGGCTCGCAGTGCTGGAGCCTGATGTAGCAAAGGCTGCGCTGCTCTACGAATCGGTTCTGAAACAGAATCCATACGAGCCTGCAGCGCTGGTCAATTTGGGGACGCATCTGGCCAAGCAAGGCCGAACGGCAGAGGCCGGGCGATTGTGGGAGCGTGCGCTTGCGGTAAACCCGGGGTTGGAGGAGGCGGTGCTGAATTTGAGCCTGATCCGAGCAGCCAAGGAAGCGCAAGTGCTTCTGCGGCGCTATCTCGAAGTGAACCCGGTCTCCCGGAAAGCGCGTATACGACTGGCTGAAATTGAAGTTCGGTAGGATTGGGGCAACGTGTTTCGCATCTTCATACTTGCGTTGGTAGCATCTGGAGCTGCTCCGCCCATATGCTTTGAAGAGATTGCGGCCAAGGCTGGTTTGCGATTTGAATTGCAGAATGGCGAGGCGGGCGGGTTTCATCAGATCGAACTGACTCTGGGCGGGGTGGCTGCACTCGATTACAACAACGACGGTTGCGCGGATGTCTTCTTTACCAATGGTGCGGACATCCCGAGCCTTCGCAAGAAGGGGCAGAAATTCTCGAATCGCCTCTTTCGCAACAACTGTAACTTGACCTTTACCGACGTTACGGTTGAAGCCGGGTTGGCTGGCGAAGGCTACTCGATGGCGGTTGCCGCCGGTGATTTCGACAACGATGGATTCACTGATCTCTTTGTTGCCGGAGTGAAGGGCAATGCCCTCTATCGCAATCTTGGCAAGGGTGCATTCAAGGCGATCGCGATTCCCAAGGCGGAGCCGAGATGGGCTGTTTCGGCTGGCTGGTTTGACTATGACAACGATGGCTGGCTCGATCTTTTTGTCGCTAACTATGTGGAGTGGGATGCGGCTAAAGAGCCTCGCTGTGGGCCGCCAGAAAGGCAATATTATTGCCACCCGAATGCCTATCGGGGGTTGCCGAATCAACTCTTTCATAACAATCGCGATGGCAGTTTTACTGATGTTTCGATGGGTTCGGGGATTGGCAAGCAGATTGGGAAGGGCATGGGCGTTGCGTTTGCCGATATGGATGGCGATGGCTTCACGGATATCTTTGTCGCCAATGATTCTGTACGTGGGCTGCTCTTTCGCAACCAGGGGAATGGCAAGTTTGAGGAGATTGGGCTTGAGGCCGGAGTGGCACTTCGCGATGATGGACATGCCATCGCGGGGATGGGTGCTGACTTTCGGGATCTCGACAATGATGGACGGCCCGACTTGCTGGTATCCGGGATTTTGAATGATTCGTTTTTGCTCTTTCGGAATCTTGGCGGGCGGCTGGGCTTTGAGGATTATGCGCAGCGGACAGGTTTGCTGATGAGTACGCGGCAGCTTACAGGGTGGAGCCTTGGCATCTATGATTTCGACAACGATGGATGGAAAGATCTGTTCTTTGCGCTGGCGCACCTGATGCAACTGGATCGTTATCTTGGCCGGGAATCTGCGTTGCCCAATCGGGTCTACCGGAACGTTGAGGGCAAGAAGCTTGAAGATGTTTCGGTGGATGCGGGTATTGCATTTCAGGCGGCGGCTCTGCATCGAGGTGCAGCCTTTGCTGACTTTGACAATGACGGGCGAGTTGATGTTGTGGTTAGCGCTGTGAATGGGCCTGCGAAGCTCTTTCACAACGTTAGCTCTGGCAAGGCGCATTGGTTGGGGATCAAGCTGCGGGGTGTTCGATCGAACCGCCAGGGGCTTGGGGCTTCTGTTCATGTGCATCTGGCCGATGGCCGCGACCTCTACAATCACGCGACAACTGCTGTTGGTTATGCGAGTTCGAGCGAGGCGGTGGTGAGGTTTGGGCTTGGGGCGAGCCTAATCGAATCCATTGAAATTCGATGGCCTGGCGGGGGCATGCAGAAGCTGAACCATGTAGATGCGGATCGAATCGTTGAGATCACAGAAGATGTGAAGCCATGAGTTTTTGGTTGTTGTTGTTGCTTGGGGCTGTGTCGCCAGGGCAGCCGAGTTACGAAAAAGCGAACGAACTCTTTGTGAAGCAGAAGTTTGCTGAAGCCCTGGGGGCTGTGGAAGAAGCGCTGCGGCTCGATGCCAAGCTTGTGCCAGCGCTTACTTTAAAGGCAAAGCTGGCGATGGCGGCTAACCAATTTGATGTGGCTCGAGTGAGTCTTGAGCAAGCACTGGCGATTGACCCCAAGGCGGCCTACGCGCAATTCCTGTACGGAATGGTGGCCTACATGAACAACGAGATGCGCGATGCCGCCACTCGCTTTCAGAAGGCGCGAGAATTGGCACCGAAGGACCCTCGCGTGGCATTGTATCTGGGGTTAACGATCGAGAGTGTGGGCCAGCCCGCGGATGCGCTTGCGCTATATGAGGAGGCGATTCGACTCGAGCGAGTGAATGGACAGGAACAGGCCGATACACTTTTGCCTGGAGCACGCTTGCTTCTGCTTCTGGACCGGCTGACGGAGAGTGAACGCTGGATTCGACAAGCGCTGAAGTTGTCGCCCAAGATGCGGGATGCGCACTTTGAACTGGCGCGGATTTTGCTCAAGAACGGTGAATCTGCCGAAGCCGCCCAAGAGGGGGAGCTTGCGTTGAGTCTGCCTGGTGGCAGTGTGGCGGATTCGTCCATTCACTACTTGCTGATTCGAGCCTGGCGGCAGGCGGGGAAGCCGGATCGGGCCGCCTTCCATGCCGGGGTGATTCGGGCCAAAGAGAATTAGACGACGCGGCGTTTGCGGAGTTCGTCGAAGCTGACGGCGAGGATGATGATGGCACCGATAATGACTTGCTGCCAGTAGGGTGAGATGCCTTTGAGGTCGCTGCCGTTTGACAGCAGGCCCATGATGAAGGCTCCGACGAGGGTGCCTACTACGCTGCCTTCACCGCCGCGCAAACTGCCACCCCCGATAACTACCGCAGCGATTGCTTGCAGTTCGTAGCCATTGCCGGCCGTGGGTTGGCCTGTCATGAGGCGGCTGGCTTCGATCATTCCGGCCAGCCCGGTGAGGGCACCGCAGATGGCGTAAACGCAGGTGAGATGGAAGGCGACCGGAATGCCCGCATAGAAGGCGGCATCGGGGTTACTGCCGATCGCGAAACTGTAGCGGCCGAGCTTGGTGTGTTCGAGGAGGAAGTGCACTAGCAAGGCGCAGATTAGAAGGACCCAGAGAACGAAGGGGACGCCCAGGATGATGCCTTCACCGAGGAAGCTGAAGCCGGGAGGAATCTGGTGGACAGGCAGGCCGTTTGAGATGACGAGAGTGAGGCCGCGGATGATGCCAAGTGTGCCGAGGGTGACGATGAAAGCGTTGATCCTGAGGCGTGTGGTGAGGTAGCCGTTGATGAAGCCGCAGAGTGCGCCTGTGAGAATGCCAACAAGAACGCCGACGAGGATGGGTTGGCCCTGGGCCATGGCCATTGTGCCAAGCAGGCCGCCCATGGCGAGGATCGAACCTACGCTCAAGTCGATGCCGGCGGTGATGATCACCATCGTCATGCCGAGGGCCATGATGTTGATCACGGCGGTTTGGCGGATGACGCTAAAGAGGTTGGTCTCGCTGCGAAAGTTTTGATCGAACAACAGGATGACGAATAGAACGATTAAGGTTGCAAAGGGCAACAGACGCTGGATCATGATTGAGTCTCTTCTTCAAAGGCGGCAAGCGCCATGATTTCTTCTTGCGTGGTGCGGCCAGGGAGTTCGCCCGAAAATTTGCCTTGACGCATGACGAGGATCCGGTCGGCAACCTGGATCAACTCGGTGAGTTCGCTCGACACCATCAGAATGGCTGCACCGTCGCGGGCGAGGCCGTCCATAACTTCAAAGACTTCGGTCTTGGCACCGACGTCGATGCCGCGTGTGGGTTCATCAAAGAGGAAGATGCGGGCACCCTGGGCGACCCATTTGGCGATAACGATCTTCTGTTGATTGCCACCGCTGAGGCGGACGCTCTTCTGTGCAGGACCGTCGGTTTTGATGCGCAGGCGGTCGATGAATTTCTTCTCGGTGGCGGTGAGTTTGGCGCTTTCAAGGATGCCGAAGCGGGAGTGTGCGCCGAGGCTGGTGAGGGTGAGATTCCAGCCGACAGAGAGTTGCGTGGCGAGGCCGGTCTTTTGGCGGTCTTCAGGGATGAGGGCGATGCCGGCGTTTACGGCGTCGCGGGGGCTGGTGAGTTTGACGGGCTTGCCGTCTACTATCAGTTCGCCGCTGTCGGCGGCATCGATACCGAAGATGGCACGGCAGAGTTCGGTACGGCCTGCGCCCATTAGCCCAGCGAGGCCGACGATTTCACCAGCTCGGACGGTGAGGTTGATGTCTTTGAGGATCTTGGCGCGGTTGAGGTTCTTGACCTCAAGCAGAGGTTTGCCGGCAGGGTAGAGCTGGCGGCTGTATAGAGCGCCGAGATCGCGCCCGACCATGTGCTGGATCAGTTGGGCGCGAGTGAGGTCTTTGAGCTCACCTGTGTGGACTGTGGCACCGTCTCGCAGGACGGTGACGCGGTCGCCGATGGTTCGGAGTTCTTCGAGGCGGTGGGTGATGTAGATGACACCGGCGCCTTTTTCTTTTAGCTCCTTTACGATGGTGAAGACTTCTTTGGTTTCGCTCTCGCTGAGGCTGGATGTTGGTTCGTCAAAGATCAGCAGCGAGGTGCCGTTGGCAATGGCACGGCAGATTTCGACCAGTTGACGACCGGCGGGGCTGAGGCGGTCTACACGCCAGTGGGCCTGGAGGGGGAAGCCGTGGGCTTCGATCAGCTTGGCGGCGCGGTCCATCATCGCGGACCGGTTGACGATGCCGAAGCCGCTCATTTCTTCGCGGCCGAGGAAGATGTTCTCGCCCACTGTGAGGTGCGAGGCGAGGAGGCTCTCCTGGTGGACCATGGCGATGCCGCTTTCGGCGGCGGCTTTAGGGTTGGCAAAATTCACGGGCTGGCCGCGAAAAAGCATTTGACCATCGTCCAGACCCTGCATGCCTGCTACGATCTTCATGAGAGTGCTTTTGCCGG
>JBKJUN010000468.1:0-7017 GCA_046590555.1 Bryobacter sp.
CGCGAAGACTCTGAGAAACTGTTAGAGAAATGAACGATCTTAAGCTTCCGATTGCTGCAATTACCGACGAATTCTCACCCACCGATCTCGACGCGGCTCTGGCCCCGATGGCATCCATTGGAATGACTGGTGCCGAACTTCGCGTAGTGTTCGGCAAAAACATCATGGACCTCACCGACGAGGAAGTTTCGCGTGCCAAGGACATGTGCGCAGCAAAGGGTGTGTCGATCATCGGCATTGCCTCTCCGATCCTCAAATGTGTACTGCCAAACGGCCCGGCCGTCGACACACGTTTCCAGCAGGACATCTTCAACTCGAAGCATACCTTCGACGATCAGCCTCGGTTGCTGGATCGTGCCTTCCGTCTTTGCGAACTGACGGGTGCTAATTTTATTCGTGTCTTCAGCTATTGGCGCACAGTGGAACCAGAAGCCTGCTTCGACGCTGTAGTCAGCGCTCTGAGCGATCTGGCAGAGAAGGCGGCAAAGCAAGGCGTGATCATTGGTATCGAAAACGAACATGCCTGCCACATCGGAACAGCCGAAGAATCGAAGGCGATTCTCGCAGCGGTACAACATCCCAATCTGAAGCTAGTTTGGGATCCGGCGAATGCACTGGTTGCCGGCGAAGTGCCATTCCCTCATGGTTATAGTCTGCTGCCGGCAAACCGCATTGCACACGTGCACGTGAAGGACTGCCACATGGAAGGCCACACGCCAATCTGGGGACCAGTAGGCTCGCGCCACGTCGACTGGAAGGGTCAAGTTGCTGCTTTGATTGCCGATGGCTACAAGGGCTATCTCAGTCTTGAGACCCACTGGCCGGGCCCGGATGGCAACAAGATGCTGGGCTCAACCATTTGTGGATGGAACATGCGCGGCCTCGCAGCTGCCTAGTGCTTTCCGGTTATTGAGGATTGCAGCGTAATTCTTTAAGCTCTCTTTTGTGTTCGTTCGTTTCAGCTCAAAAGTTTGTTGCTTAGTGTTGGGATTGTCAGCCGTCCTTCAAGGGCAGCTGACGGATGCAACGCTTAAGGGCTCGGTTCGTGATGCTTCGAGTGGAGTTGTGCAGGCCGGTGCAGTCAAGATCATGAACCGGTCAACGGGCCAAGGGCGCAGTGCAGTTACGGATATCTCAGGATTTTTTTCGATGCCCGGCCTTGCACCGGGGCTCTATACGATGACAGTCCAGGCTGCTGGCTTCAAGACCTATGAAGAGAGCAGCCTGCGATTGAGCACTGGGGAATCACGCGATGTCTCAATCTCGCTGCAAGTGGGTCAGGTGGATGAGCGAGTGGAAGTCACCGCTGAGGCAGTACAACTTGCAGTCAAAAGCGAGGCAAGACTGTCGGAGAATTTCACGCAGAGTCAATTGATCGACTTGCCCGTGCCACAGCGAGATGTATTTGGGTTGCCAAAACTGAACGCTGGTGCGACTGCGATACCAGGGGCCGCCGCTTCTACCAAGCTCTCCAATTCACCGGTCATCACCGTCAACGGCAATAGATATCGGGGTAACGAATACGTGCTCGACGGGGCGATCAACGTCAACCCGAACAACACGGGAGAGCCTGCCATCGTGCCAACCCTCGATTCCATAGAAGAAGTACAGGTACAGACGGGCAACTTCTCCAGTGAATTTGGCCGCGGCAATGGCAGCGTTGTGAACCTGCGAACCAAATCGGGAACCAACGAATTGCACGGACGCCTCTGGGGCTATCACCGCAACACGTCCTTGAACGCGCGTAACTTCTTTGCCCCCACACGGCCTCAATTGATCTACAACCAATTTGGCGGCAATGTTGGGGGCCCGGTCATCAAAAACCGCACCTTCTTCTTTGGCTCCTTCGAAGGGACACGCAATGCCGTAAGAACTGCTCAGATCTTTCAGGTGGAGACCCCTGAGTTTCGCAACTACGTGCGCAGTATCAACCCGAACAGCATCGCCACGCGGCTGCTGGCAGACTTTCCAGCTCCGAGTCCGCTACCCGGATCGGGCACACGCAAGTATGCAGACCAGGTGGACCTCGTCACACCCGCAGGCTTGATTCCAGCACTCGGCCGCAGCTCAACGAATCTCAAAGATTACATTCGCTTCAATCAGTGGCTGGCGAAGCTCGACCATTCATTTCATGAAGGCCGCGACCGGCTGACCTTTCGCTGGATCGACGAAGGGCAGGCCAATAATGGCGGCACCTCATCGAGCCGCAGTGTTCTGGGACGCGCGATCCGCGGCAGTCGTGGCGCTTTCGATGGAGCCTTCGGCAACGGCAACCTCGGTTACACCAAGGTCTACACACGCCTCGTCAATGACGCTCGATTCTCGTTTCAAACGATTCGTACCGCGACAGGCAATCCCAATGCCGTCGTGCCGGAGATCGCCATCACCGGTCTTGCTGCCAATTTTGGAGATGTCTTTCAGAACCAAACCAGGCTGCGAACCTATGAGTTTCGCAACACGACTTCTTACCAAAGCGGCCCACACTTGATTCGCTTTGGTGGTGAGTTTCGGCGCATCTTCAAAGGTCTCTCAATCGCCCCTCCCACCGCAGGAACATTCAACTTCAACAACCTCACCGATTTCGCAAATGACCGTCCCTTCCGGCAAACGCTGACGGTGAATCCAGGCACAGGGCAGCCCACAAACTTCCCACGATATTTTGGGGTTCACGAGATAGGGCTTTTCATTCAGGACGACTGGAAAATCTCACCAAAGATCAGTGCAAATGTTGGGCTTCGTTACAACTACTTTGGCGACCCCCAGGAGCGCAACGGCATTCTCTCCTCGATCGTCTTCGGCCAAGGCAACAACTATTTCGATCGGCTCGCTAATGCATCCGTCATCAGAGTAGAGCGACTGTATCGCCCACAGCGACTGAACTTCGCACCACGTGGCGGCATCGCGTATGACTTGAACGGCGACGGCCAGATGGTAATGCGCGTCGGCGGCGGCCTTGCTTATCAGCCGCATCACGGGCAATCGGTTGGTGGAGCTCGAGCCTTGCCGCCCGATGCGGTGCAAGGACTTCTGCAACCCAACGTAGGCATCGGCACCAATATTCGTTACGGTATTCCAGTGCCCTTCAACCCGGAATTCGCAACAGGCATGAGTGGCAGAAGCGGCGTGCGGCCTACAGGCTTTGTCGTGAATCCTGACCTGAAAACTCAATATACGATCAACTGGTTTGCCAACATCCAGCGCAGGCTCTTCGCCTCCTGGGTGGGCGAAATTGGCTACGTCGCGACGCGTGGCGTGAATCTCGAACGAATTGATGACATCAACCGCTTTGCCGGCGACCTTCTCGATGGACGTGAAGACCGCATCAATCGCAATTTCGGCCCGCTGCTCTTTGTCTCAAACGGAGTCAATTCCAGCTACCACGGGATGACGCTTGAACTACGGCGACCCATGTCACACGGGCTTTCGCTGCAGGTGAATTATCGTTGGTCGAAGTGGCTTGATACTTCTTCTGACACGTCTACCGGGCAGTTTGCAGACAATGCCGAACCTGGTAAAGGTGCACAAGACGTGGGCCGTCTGGATCTCGAACGGGCGCGATCCATGTTCGACATTCCGCATCGCTTCACTGGGATGCTGATCTGGGCCCCTTCGTTTGGAGTGGGATCCCGATGGTTGAATGGCTGGCAGATCTCAACGATATTTGGCGCTCAAAGCGGAAGGCCGTTTTCGGTGTGGACGAACGCTTCATTCCAGGCCGGAGGCGACTTTAATGCCGATGGCGGTGGTGGCGCCGTGGGTGGTGGCTTCTATGATCGCCCGGATGCTCCGTCAAGCGGTGTGATTCGTGGCTACAGCAAGCAGGAATTCTTGAGAGGGCTCTTTCAAGTGAGCGATTTTCCGAAGCCTGCCCGGGGCAGTAACGGCGCACTCGGGCGCAACACCTTCCGCGGCCCCAGACAGTTCACCAACGATGTCGCTGTTACACGCAGTTTCAGGCTTGGCGAAAAGCGCGCACTGCAGTTTCGTGCCGAAGCCTTCAACTTATTCAACACGGTCAGCCTTGCACTGCCAAACAGCGATCTATCGATACCCGGTGCATTTGGAAAGTCGACAACTGCATTCGACCCAAGGCAAATCCAGCTAGGGCTTCGCCTCCAATTCTGATAAGGATATGAACATGATTCGAATATTGCTTGCTGGCTTCACGCTCTTGCCTCTGCTGGCAGCCCAGTCCAATTACCCGTCGGTGCAAAGCTTGATCGAGAAGTCAAAGTCAGCCACCAATCGTGCGGCAAGAGTGCCATTGGCAGATGATCCAGGTGGGCACACTCCCAATTTCGTGCGCGCACTATCGCTTACGCCCAAGGCCCAGCAGCCAATGGCAGACCTCTTTGAAACGATGATTTATCAGGGAGGTGTGGAGCCAGAACTGAAGCTGGCGATTGGCCTGCGCATCGCTCAGATTTACAACAGCCCATACCTCGCGTTGCACACCGAGCGCCGACTGCGTTCCACCGAACGTGGGCGCGAAGTACTTGCTCTACTGGGCACAACGCCCATCGCCTCAACTTCAAAGACAGCCGAATCGCTTGCGATCGGATACGGCGAGGCTTTAACCAAAGCAGTCCTCGGCGTGACTAACGATCAGTTCGCTGCGGTGAAGGCTAGATACAACGACAGTCAGGTTGTTGAGCTGACAACCACAACCTGCATGTTCAACTATCTGGTGCGCTTCGTCGAGGCTCTGGCTTTGCCGGCTGAGCCCTGGGCTCTTCTGGCTGAAGACGCATCCAAGCGCGGCTATCATGCACCCGAGGCTCGCATCTCGCTGATCTCAGACGCGCAGATGACTGCAGTAGAAAACGCTCAGAAGCAACTCCGAGAAAACAATACGCTCGGTGTGGGCTTTGCCAATTCCATGCGGGCGATGTTCCTTAACCCAGCCGGTGCCACAGCCTGGCGTAACTACGGCAATGCAAGCCGCGAGTATGCGTCGGTAGATCGGCCGCTCAAGCTACACATCTCCTTTGCAGTCTCGATGGTGAACGGCTGCCGCTATTGCACGGTTCATCAAGTGATTGGCCTTCGCCGCGCGGGAGTGGATCCCAACAAGCTGCTGGCGATGAAGAAGGATGACTCGCAACTCACGCCACGTGAGCTTACCGCCGTTATATATGCTCGCAAACTTACACGCGCTCCCAACTCAACCACCGATGCAGATTATCAGAAGTTGAAAGAAGTTTTCGGCGAGCAGGGTGCCCTTGAAGTGGTGATGCAGACGGCAAATTTCGCCTACATGAATCGCTTCACCGATGGGCTGCGCTTGCCCTCAGAAGACGAAGGCGTAAAGATCTATCAGGAGATTTACGGCGAAGGCAGTTACGACAACTATCGCGTCAAGCGTTAAGATCGCGGTCTTTCGTTTCAGGCAGGAAGAAGACCAGCCCCGCTCCAAGCAGGAAGTATCCAGCGTTGAGCACCAGCGCCATATCGAGGCCGCTCTTGTCGGCCACAGCGCCAACGGTCAGCGGAGCAAGTGCGCTGAGGCCGCGCCCGAAGTTGTAAACAAAACCCTGACCCGCACCACGCACCGAAGTGGGATAAAGCTCTGCCAGCATCGTCCCAAACAAGGCAAAAAACCCGGTGCCGAAGAAGCCCAGCAGCGGGCCTGAAATCAGCAGTACGGTTGAAGCTGAATCACCCGCCCAACGTGGTGCGCTGCCATAGGCGATCGTCATGATCGCAGCAGCCACAACGTAGATGGCAAATGCGGTACGTCGGCCAATCCGGTCGGCAAGCAGTCCAAAGCAGTTGTAGCCGGCAAAGGCACCCACTTGCATCGCAATGATCCAGCCGCTGGTCTTCACAATTCCGAAACCGGCACCACCAGCCGTTTTGGGAGCGGCCAAAAATCCAGGTAGCCAGGTAAAGACACCCCAATAGGCGAAGAGTACGGTAGTCGCCAGAGCGGTGGCGATGAGAGTGACCCGCCGCAGCGGACCACGGAAGATGTCAAAGAGACTACCGGCCGGCTCTGTGCGGTTCAGCCAGACAGGCGGCTCAGGAACATTGCGACGAATCCAAACGGTGATCAACGCCGGGAGCACGCCAATCCAGAACATCGCACGCCAGCCGTAGGTGGGAAGAATCGTGGCCGCTACAATCGCAGCCAGGATGTAGCCAATGGCCCAACCGCTCTGCATCAACGAGATGGCCCGTGCGCGCTTGTCGCCAGGCCAATATTCGGCAACCAGCACTGCACCAGCACTCCACTCCGCGCCAAGCCCCAGACCGACCAGCGATCGCCAGAAGAGCAGTTCCCCCAGGCTGCTTGAAGTTGCGCTACCGCCTGAGGCAAAAGAGTAAAGCAGGATCGTTGCGATCAGGGTGCGCTGCCGACCAAAACGGTCTGCGGCAAGGCCACTGAGAATCCCGCCGAAGGCCGAAGCAATCAGCGTGTAGGTAAAGACGAGGCCAGCCTGTTCGTTGCTGAGTCCAAATTCTGCCCGAATACTCTGCAAGGCGAAGGAATAGAGAAGGACGTCCATAGCGTCCAACATGAAGCCAAGCATGGCCGCCCAGAGGGCTAGCCAGCGGGCGCGGGATTCGGTGAGTGAAGCAGTCACGATCTAGATGAGTATACAGGTAACGAATTCGAAACTTCGTGCGCCTTTTTCTTCAGGTGAACCTCTAGTAACATAGGGATGATCCATCGCTCTATCTAGTTAAGGCCTTGATGTCCGCCAATCTGAATCCACTCCCGTTACCGCAAGAGCCGGCAAAGAAGCCGGTCTTGGTTCCGTCACCAGAAGAACCCAAAGGCAAACCTTCGTGGTTGATCTGGGGATCCCTGCTTGTTTTGCTGGTCGCTAGCGTTGCCGCCTGGCAGTGGTATTCGGCCCAACAGGAAGCCGAGAAGCTATCGGCAATTCCTGCTGTGCGCACGGCGAAGGCACGCGTTGCATCCCTGCATCAAACCGTTCGCATTACCGGCGTAACGACAGCCCGCAACTTCGCCAACATCACAGTTCCCAAGCTTACTGGCCCCGAGGGCAA
>JBKJUN010000484.1:0-5733 GCA_046590555.1 Bryobacter sp.
TTGGTATGGCCCACCTCGATAGCGACATTGATGAGACTCGCGCGGCGGCTCGTCAGTTCTTCGAAGCCGAGTAGACCAGCTTGCCGCCGACGTAGGTAGCGGCGATCTTGGTCGTTAGCACTTCTTTGGGAGCGATCTTCATGATGTCCTTTTCGAGGATCAGGAAGTCGGCGAGCTTGCCGACGGTGATCGAACCCTTCTGCTTTTCTTCAAAGGCCGCATAGGCCGGGGTGAGAGTGAAGCTTTCGAGGGACTCTTCGCGGGTCAATTTCTGGTCAGGTTGCCAGCCGCCTTCGGGGTCGCCGTTGTGATCCTGACGGGTGAAGGATGCATAGAAGCCGTAGAGCGGATTTGGGTCTTCGACGGGGAAGTCACTGCCGTTGGCGAGGGGGATTCCCATCTTCAGGTAGCGACGCCAGGCGTAGGCTCCGGCGATGCGGTCTGGCCCGAGACGCTTCTCTGCCCAACGCATGTCGCTGGTCGCGTGAGTGGCTTGCATTGAGGCGACAACGTTGAAGTCCTGGAAGAGCTTGAAGTCAGGGAGCGAGACGACTTGCGAGTGTTCGACGCGGAAGCGGCGGTCGTTCTTGCCTTTGAGGACCTGGGCATAAGCGTTGAGGACAATGCTGTTGGCTTTGTCTCCGATGGCGTGGGTGCAGACCTGGAAGTTCTTGCCGGCAACTTCTTTGATTTGGTCTTCGAGGGTTTCTTTGGTGGTGACCATGAGGCCGCTGATCGACTTGTCGTCGGAGTAGGGCTGCCAGAGAGCGGCTCCGCGTGAGCCGAGGGCACCGTCAGCGTATAGCTTGACGCTGCGGACAGTGAGGTGTGAGCCGGTCTCAGGACCGGACTTTGAGTATTCCTGCCAGAGTTCTCCAGTGCCGCCGATCATGGCGTAAACACGGACGGGGAGAGCGTTCTCTTTGATCAGTTCGCGATAGGCGTCGCGCTCTTGAAGGCTGATGCCGGCATCGTGAACTCCGGTGAGGCCGAGCCTGGCGGCTGCGGCACCGGCGAGCCTGAGGCGGCGTTTGACCTGGTCATAGGTGAGAACAGGAATCTTGCGGGTGACAAGGCCCTGGGCGCGATCGATGAGGACGCCGGTTGGGTTGCCAACTTTGTCGCGGATGATCTGGCCGCCGGGAGGGTCCTGGGTTTCTTTGGTGACACCGGCGAGCTCAAGGGCTTTGCGATTGGCCCAACCGGCGTGGCCATCGACGCGGGTGAGGTAGACGGGGCGATCATTGACGACTTTGCTGATGTCGTCGGCGTTGGGGAATTCCCCGCCCCAGTTGGTTTGATCCCAATTGCGACCCCGGACCCATTCGCCGGCGGGCATCTTGTCTGCGGCGCGCTTGACGATCTGGGCGACTTCTTCGCGGGTCTTGGTGAAGCGCATGTCGAAGGTTTCGAGCATGTCACCGAGGCTGCGCATGTGGACGTGGGCGTCGATGAGACCGGGGATGACGGTGGCGCCTTTGGCGTCGATACGCTGGGTCTTGGGGCCGATGTGTTTCTTCATGTCTCCGCCGACGGCGATGAAGTTACCGTCTTTGATGGCGAGACTGTTGGCACTTGGCTTCGTCTTATCTACTGTGTAGACGTTCGCGTTTTCGACGACCAGATCGGCGATCTGACCAAAGGCGGATAGGCCAATCAGTACTAAAATAAGAAACATGGATCACAGTATGCCACAGGCTCAATGGAAGAATTGGCTCGTTTGGGGATCGGCGATCACAGTGGCGGCGTTGTTCCTGTTGGCTGGCGGATGGAAGATGTCAGACCCGATTGGAGCTGGAGCCAAATTGGCGCAGGCCAAGGTGCCGGGTTTTCTGAGTGAGTTTGGAGCCGTGAGTTTTGGGATTGCCGAGATTTTTGCTGCGCTTCTCATTTTGACTCCCCGGTATCGCAAGTTGGGGGCGTGGCTGATTGGGTTGATGCTGGTGGCTTTCATGGCGTGGATCGGTTATTACTATCAGGCGTTGCAGGGTGAGGAGTGCAGTTGCTTTCCGTGGATCAAGCGAGCGATCGGGCCTGGGTTCTTTGTAGGCGACGGGTTGATGCTGGCTTGTGCGGTGGGAGCAGGATGGTGGGCGAAGTGGAACACGGACTGGAAAATACCGGCAATTTTGCTGGGCGTGTTGGTTGTGATGGGTGTTGGTAACTACGGTTATGCGCTGAGCAAGCAGACTGGCGCGGTGGCACCGGAGAGCGTGCAATTGGTGGATGGTTCGACTTATGACTTGCGGGCGGGGCGGCAATTGATCTACTTCTTT
This sequence comes from Bryobacter sp., assembly GCA_046590555.1. Classification (GTDB taxonomy): domain Bacteria; phylum Acidobacteriota; class Terriglobia; order Bryobacterales; family Bryobacteraceae; genus Bryobacter. The sequence continues at coordinate 2,277 of JBKJUN010000484.1, forward strand.
GACCCGCAGTGTATGCATTGCTTTCATGCGGCGCAGGCGATGTCGAAGATGAATTTTGTGGGAACCAATGTGCTCGCGATTCCTACTGAAGTGAAGCAGTTTGCTGGACAGTTTCTGAAGGATACGGACTTTAAAGCGAAGGTGTCGAATGATAGCGACAAATTGAAGAAGGTGTTTCCGTTTGGGGACCCGCCGTTTTTGGTGCTTGTCGAGAATGGGCGGCAGAAGGCGGCGATCAACAAGTTTGACGAGCCGGCTTTTCAGAATGAGCTGGTGGCCTCAGGGTTCGCTACAGTAAATAAATGAGCAGTTCTAGCACCGCAGCACCTTCTTTGTCGAAGTTGCAAAAGATCCAGGAATTGGAGAGCAGTTACCTCCTTCAGAACTATGGGCGCTATCCGCTCGCGTTGGACCGTGGCAGGGGCGTTTATCTTTACGACGTCGATGGCAACAAGTATCTCGATTTGTTGTCTGGCATCGGAGTGAATTCGCTTGGTCACAACCATCCCCGTATCAGCAAGGTAATCCGCAATCAGAGCTCAAAGCTGCTGCATACCTCGAATCTTTACTATCACGAGTTTCAGGGCAAGCTGGCAAAGAAGCTGGTTGAAGTGAGTGGGATGGACCGCGCGTTCTTCTGTAATTCGGGGACGGAAGCGGTTGAGGGTGCGCTCAAAATTGCGCGGTCGCATGGGCACAAGATCAGCCCGGAGAAATACGAGATTATCTCGCTTGAGAACTCGTTTCATGGACGGACTTTCGGGGCACTTAGCGTTACAGGGCAGCCGAAGTACAGGGCTGACTTTGAGCCGTTATTGCCGGGTGTGAAGTTTATCGAGCGTAATGATGAGGCGGCTCTAGAGGCGGCATTCAGCGAGCGAACGGCCGGGATCATTTTTGAAGGAATTCAGGGCGAGGGCGGTGTGTTGCCTGTTTCTGAGAGCTTCTTTGCGAAGGCACGTGCGCTTTGCGATCAGCACAATGCTTTGTTGATCCATGACGGGATCCAGTGTGGCGTTGGCCGGCCGGGCACTTACTTCTCCTATCAGTTGTTGAGCCAGCCGATTTTGCCGGACCTGATTGCGTTTGCCAAGCCGATCTCTTGCGGGTTGCCGATGGGTGGCATTTTGATGTCGCAGAAGGCGGCGGATGCGCTTGGGGCCGGGATGCATGGGACGACATTTGGCGGAGGGCCGCTGGTTTGCCGGGTTGCACTGGAGTTCTTCGAGATCCTCGATGAGTTGCTGCCGCAGATGCGCCGGGTGGGCGAGTACTTCCGCGAGGAGTTGCGTGGCTTGCAGAGCAAGCATTCCTTCATCAAGGAAGTGCGTGGCTCGGGGCTGATGATCGGCGTCGAGATGGACATCGCAGGCAAGCAGATGGTGAACGACGGGATCGAGCATGGTCTGTTGTTCAACTGCACGCATGAGACGGTTTTGCGCTTTTTGCCGGCTTATATCCTGAAGGAAAAGCACGTCGATAAGGCGATCAAGGGCTTGAAAAAGATCTTCAGCAAGTATTAGGCCACCTTGCGGGGTGGCAAATGCTAAACTCGAAGTATGTCGGGGCGTAGCGCAGCCTGGTAGCGCACCTGCCTTGGGCGCAGGGGGTCGCGAGTTCGAATCCCGCCGCCCCGACCATTTCCTTCCACTTCCTCCTTCAAGTTCACCCACGTTTGTAGCTGATACGGGCGTCGGAGTGTGTCTATTTTTCAAATTTCAAAGAGCTTGCGGCTGTTGGGCCTGGTTTATTGTTTGTGTTTACGCAGCTAGCTTGGCTTCGCGATGTTGGTCCAAGATTTCGCGGGCTTCTGGCATTAGAGCCATCAATCGGATCGCGAGAATCCCAGCGCTGGTTTTTGTGAGGTCTGATTTGCGGACCTCGAACATGGAGAAAGTGGCCGGGATATCCATCTTTTTGTCGAGCAGATAGAACTCGGTGTGGATGTCCATGGCCAGGATTCGGTCTGTCTGGATTTTCTTGAGTTCGGTGAGGGCTTTGTCGGCGCGACGCTCCTGGGCGGCTCCGAGTTTTAGGATGCGCTCCATTTGGTTGAAGAGCTTTTCGCTATTGGGTTCGTTTAACCAACGGTCTTGGGCGTCGATTTCCATTTGCCTTGCGCGATCGGCTTGGTATAGCGCGAAGACGTAACGTTCGAAGGACTGGAGTTCGAGTTCGCCTTCGGGGAGGCATTGTTTCAGGAGTTTTTCTTTGAGGGCGTTGTATTGGCTTCGTTCGTGCGGGTTGTTTTCGAAGATGGCGGTTGGGTTGGCTGTGAGACCATGACGGGTGCTGTTGGCGGCGGAGTTGGCGCGGCCTTCGGCGGTTTTGGGGCCAGTGGACTTTTGAGCATTTTGCCTGTTGGCATCGATTTGAGCTTGCGTTGACATAGATATCCTCATTCGTAATTTGAAAATGAAAAAGGGGCGCAAGTGCGCCCCTACGATTGAGAAGATATCAGTCGAGGTGGCGAATCCGAACCATGTTTTTTGGATCTTGTTGATTCTGCTTGGAATTTAGTCGTATTTTTTCTGTGAGCGCAAATTCGACCATGGATCCGATTTGTCATCAAAATGGAGCGGGTGGCAGCTTGAAGCTGACCCGTCCTTCGCGATTCTTGGAAAATCTGAGCTGTTTCCGAGGTGGAGACCGGAAGCTCAGATGGCAATGCAATTCAGGCTTAACTTGTTTACTGTTAAGTAGTTGGCTGCTTAACGGCATAGCTGCTAGAATATCGACTCATTTTGTCTGGATGGCGGCTATCATGGAGAAAAAGTCTAAAAAGTCAATAAAAAGCATAGTGACAGATCAGGAGTCTATTGGGAATAGAAAATCCGCTATGTAGAATCAATAACATACGAGGATTTCGGTCCCACCCATTACCTGTAAGTTATTGATCCTACGTTGGCCAAAATCTATTTCCGACAGACTCTCAGGCTGACCACTTGGCCACTTGGCGACCACTTCAGCCTGACTTCCTTGCTTAAGTGTCAGTAAATAAAAGTTCTGGATTACGCACTCGCACACGGTCCGATGTAGATGGATGGCCCAAGCCCGCGCAGTATAAGGGGGCGTGCTTTTCGATATCGAGCCCCAGGAGATTTGCGAGGTGAGAGTCGAAGAATCCGCCGATGTTGAAAGCTCCAAGACCCAGGGCAGCCGCGATGAGATTCATGTTCTGCATGGCATGCCCAGCCTCCAGCAAAACGTAGCGATAACCGCGATCTTCGTATTTGTGCATAGTGCGGTTCAGATTTGCGGCTATCACCAGCACGGCCGCCGCGTTGGCTAAATACGGCTGATTTAAGAAAAGCTGGGTGAGGACGGAGTGGGAGACCTCCATGGGTTCGAGCACTTCAAGCAGATGGCCTAAAGGGAAATAGTGAAAGACCCCCGGCACGAGTCCCTCCACGCGCTGGGCCAATAGATAGATCTCCAGCGGATAGAGTCCGCCACC
>JBKJUN010000583.1:0-2501 GCA_046590555.1 Bryobacter sp.
CCTACTTGGGCTGCGCTACAACCCGCAGATAGGGTTTCAAGGTCTTGAACCCTTGAGGGTAGGTCGCCTTTGCTTCTTCATCCGATACCGACGGCACAATAATCACATCGTCGCCATTCTTCCAGTTCACCGGTGTTGCCACCTTATGGGTTGCGGTCAACTGCATCGAATCCAGAACGCGCAGGATCTCATCAAAATTGCGCCCCGTCGTCATCGGATATACCAGCATCAGCTTGATCTTCTTGTCGGGCCCGACAACAAACACGGTACGCACGGTCGCGTTGTTGGCCGCTGTCCGGCCTTCCGCTGTCTCACCGGCGTCTTCCGGCAGCATGTTGTAAAGCTTGGCGACCTTCAGTTCGGGGTCCCCAATCATGGGGTAATTCACTTTGTACCCTTGGGTCTCTTCGATGTCGGCAGCCCACTCGCCGTGCCGTGCAACAGGGTCAACGCTCAAGCCGATCAGCTTGCAATTGCGCTTGGTGAATTCCGGCTCAAGCTTCGCCATATAGCCTAGCTCAGTGGTGCAGACCGGCGTGAAGTCCTTCGGATGCGAAAACAAGATCGCCCATCCATTTCCAATAAACTGATGAAAATCAATCTCACCCTTCGTAGTTTGAGCCACAAAATTTGGAGCTTCGCTGTTAATGCGCAATGACATGATAGATCTCGCTTTCTGAACTTCGATCCCCATGATACACCCCGAAGATCTTAATTTAAGCTTGACTTTTTCAGCCACTCGCCCTAATCTTCCCATAAGACGCTTATGGAACCAAGTCGCAACGAGCTCCTGCCAGGCACCCTTGACCTTCTCATCCTCTCCACTCTCCATTCAGGCCCTGCCCACGGCTACACCCTCATGGAAGCTATCTGGTCTCAGTCGGGCGAACTCTTCCGTGTTGAAGAAGGAGCCCTCTACCCTGCTCTCCACCGTCTCGAAGTGAAAGGTCTTCTAAGCGCCGACTGGGGCCGCTCCGAAGCCAACCGCCGCGCGAAGTTCTACAGCCTCACCAAAGACGGCCAATCCCGACTCGAAGCCGAACGAGCCAATTGGGACCGCATCTCCATCGGCATGCGACGCATCCTTCGCGCCTCAGGGGTCTGACAAATGCTCGATCGCCTACAAAAGCTCTTCAACCGAAACCAGTTGGATCAAGACCTCAATGACGAGTTGGAATCTCACCTCGCGCTCAAGCAACTCCACTTCGAGCGTCAAGGCTTGCTCCCTGCCGAAGCCGCCCGCCAGGCCCGGCTCGCTCTGGGCAACACCACCAACTGGCAGGAATCTACCCGCCGCCACTGGACCTTCCCCACCCTCGAAGCCATCCTCCAGGACATTGCCTTCGGCCTGCGCATCCTCCGCAAAGACAAGGCCTTCACCTTCGTCATCGTCGCCACCCTGATGCTCGGCATCGGTGCCAACACTGCCATCTTCCAGCTCCTCGACAGTCTTCTCTGGAACCCTCTTCCCGTCGAGCACCCCGAACAACTCGTCCGTCTCCGCGCCACCAATCTTCCTCCCAGCGAGAAGGCCTGGCAGAATGGAAAGTCCATAAAGCCCGTCGAACGCCTGCAGATTCCCTATCCGCTGTACGAAGAACTCGCAAAACGCCAAGACCTTTTCTCAGGCATAGCGGGAATCGCCGGTCAGGGCGCATTCGCTGTCGAGATCGATAACAATCCCCATCGTCTACAATCCTCAGTTGTCACAGGCAGCTACTTCCCAGTTCTCGGCATACAGCCCGCTGCTGGGCGATTTCTCAGTCCTGCCGATGACATCCATGGTGGGCCTGCCGAAGGTTGGGGTGTTGTCATCAGCCACCGCATCTGGACCAGCATTTTCAACCAACGTCCAGAGGCCATCGGCGCACGCATCATGATTGAGCGCCTCCCCTTTCACATCCTTGGCGTTACACCCAAGAACTTCGACGGCATCCATCCCGGCAGTCCCAAAGAGATCTGGCTCCCAGTCTCCAGCTTTGAAACCATGTTCCCGGAATGGAAGTGGCGCACCAACCCTACGCAATGGACGATCCAGTCCTTCGCACGGCTGCGCCCCGGCTTAAGTTTCGAACAGGTGCGCACCACTTTGCATAAGCTCTCTCCAACGCTACTCGATCAAGTCAGAGACCCCAAGTTAACGGGCGAGAACCTCAAGCACCATCGGGCAATTCAGCTTGATCCCGTCTCGGCCCGCTCTGGTTTCTCGTCTATCGTCAACAGCTATAGCGAAGTGCTTTGGCTTCTCCTTGGAGCCGCAGCGTCGGTGCTTCTCCTCGCGGTTCTCAACCTCACCAATCTTTTGCTGGCCCGCGCCAGCGCCCGTCAATCAGAAATCGCCATTCGTTTGGCTCTCGGTGCTTCTGTCGCGCGAGTGCGCATTCAACTCCTGGTAGAGACTCTACTCATCGCCGGTGTCGGTGCTGCTCTTGGTCTCGTCTTTGCGCAATGGGCCACTCACGCCTTGCTCATCAGCATTGCCAGAGACAACACAACGATTA
>JBKJUN010000887.1:0-3521 GCA_046590555.1 Bryobacter sp.
CGGGTCCCGCCTCAGTTTCGACTTCACCGCCACAGTCGAAGGCGGCCAACTCAAAGGCATCGTCAACCTCGGTGAGTACGGCCAGGCCAATTTCACCGCCGTCCGCCACAAGTACGCCTAGTGTCCAAGCGCCTCTTACTGATCGCCGTCGTATTCCTCTCCGCCTGCAGCAAGCCCGACGACGCAAAACAAATTGAAAAGCAGCTTGACCTCTACTCTACGTATGTCCGCTCCGCCAACCACTTCGGCATCGCCTCGCTCTTCACCGACGATGGCGTCCTCGAGCCAGGCATTCGCGGCACCAAAGCCATCCAGCAACATCTCACCACAACAACAACGGGCCTCAAGGTCATCGAGTTTGCCCTCGATCCCTCAAAGCCCGTCATCACCGGTGACTCAGCCGTTCAATCCATCCTCTACCAGCAACAACTCAAAACGCCGCAAGGCAACACCGTCCAGTTGACTGGCAAGTACACAGTCACTTGGGTCCGCGCCGCCTCCGGCCGCTGGCTCATCTCGCGCTTGGCTACTTCTTCGGCGACGAAACCATAACGTTCCGAAACTTCAACCCGCCCGTGTGATCGCCCTGTATGTAAAACGGCCCTGGCTCTGCTTCATTAGCATCCAGCGCCCCGCCCGTTATGCCCTCAATCTCCTGAGCGCCAATCGTAGTCACCCCGTTGCGAACCACCGTCAGCGTCCGTCCCACCAGCGTGATATCGAAGGTATCCCAAACTTCGATCTTGCGCGGCAAGTCACCCTTGGGCGCAATCCGTCCATACACCGATCCAATCCGCCGCTCCGGCGGATTCGACGTCAGCGGCTCACTCTCAAGCTGTATCTCATAGCGCCCTCGCAGATAAAAACCGCTATTGGCATGGTCGGGATAATTCACCTCAAAATGCAACTTAAAGTCTTCAAACTTCGCGACAGACTTCAGATTCGCCCCCTTGCTCTCATTCACCAGATAACCGTCCTTCCAGACCCAGTGGCTATCCTTCCCCATCGCTTCCCATCCAGACAGATCCGTGCCGTTAAACATCGCCGTAGCCGGCCCCCAGGCCTTCGGGGCCTTGCGCTTAAGCTCAGGCGCACGCACGCCCTCAATCGCTTGTGCCACATCCCCGCGCTTCGAAGTTCCCGTCAGCTTGTTCCCCGCCGCCTCCAGTTCCCACACCGTTCGGGGACCTTTGTCGCTTGCCTTCCCCAGCGTCAGCTTCAGCTTTTTCCCGTCCACCTGCACATCCTCTAGGGGATATACATTCCCACCCGTCGGCTGATACCTCACCTCTAGGCTTCCGCCCTTCTCGCTGATCCCAAGCCAACTCGCGTGATTCCCGCCTGGCGTGGTCAGGTTAAAATTCCACCTTCCCGCAAAAGGACTCGCCGCATACAGGCCAGCCGTCATCAATAGAAAAAGTGCAATACGTTGCATGACCCTATTATGATGAAAACTCGCCATGCGCATCCTCATTACTCTCCTTGCCATTGGCTCCTCTCTAGTGGCGCAGCAATCCCGAGACCTCCAGATTGAAAAGGAAGTCCCCACCAATTTGTTCAAAGACAAAGGCACCCGCTGGGCTCTCGTCATTGGCGTCTCCCAACACCAGCACCTGCCACCCGCCGCTCAACTCAATTACGCCCATCGCGATGCTGAAGACTTCGCCGCCTTTCTCAGGTCCAATATCGGCGGAGCCCTCCCCGCCAGCCACGTCCGTCTCCTCACGAATCAATCCGCAACTTTGGCTTCTATCCGGGCCGCTCTCCACACCTGGCTCGTCCAGTCCGCCGCTCCCGACGATGTCGTCTACGTCTTTTTTGCCGGCCACGGCGTTGTCGCCGAGCGCGGCGAAGGTTACTTCCTTGCCTCAGACTCTGATCCGCAGAACCTACACGCCACTGGCCTCTCTTTCGCCGAAGTAGAAAACACCCTCACCGTGCGCCTCCGCGCTTCCCTCGTAGTCCTTACTGCCGACGCCTGCCACGCCGGGCAACTCGGCTGGTCCAGCTACTCTACAACCGTCCCCAACCGCACCGCTGAAGTTCTTGAATCCCTCGGCCAGAACGACCGTGCGATCCTCAAACTCCTCTCGGCAAGGCCCAGCGAGCGCTCATTCGAAGACGCCCGTTGGGATGGTGGCCACGGCATCTTTACTCACTCCATGCTCGAAGCCCTGCGAGGCAAGGCCGACAAAGATGGTGACCGTTTTGTTCGCGCCGCTGAAGTCATCGACTTCGTCTCACAACAAGTCCCCGCCCAAACCAACACCCGTCAAAACCCGCGCGTTGCCGGCTCATTCGACGCGCGCTTCCCGCTCTCCGTCCTCCCTGCTCCCCCAAAGCCAATCCCCGCTCTCCTCGCCGCTCCCACTCTTTCCCTAGACATCCGCGGCCCCGCCGGCACGGCTCTCTACATCGACAACGCCTTTCGTGGCAGCCTCCCCCCAACCGGCGCGATCCGCCTCGAAGGTCTCACCACCGGCACACACTCGATCACTGCCGAATTCCCCGATGCACCATCCCTCGAAGGCAGCATCCGCCTCGCCTCGAACTCAAGCTTGCAACTCACTCCCCCGCGAAAGCTCAACCAGGTGGAGACTCTGGTTGCCGCCGGCCGCATCCGCGAAGCTCTGGCCTTACCGCGCGACCGCGAGCAAAACGCCCAACTGGAATCCGCCCTCGAACAACAAGGCCAGGCCTGCGTCTCAGACTACGTTCAGTCCACGGCAATCGGCCCCAAGAAAATCCTCCTCGAACGCGCCCTCGCCGCCTACGAAGCTCTCAAGACCCTCCGCCCCTACGATCCTGCAATTGAGACTCGACGCCTCTTCTGTTCCGGCCGTCTCGACATCGCCGCAACCCGCTTCGAGCAAGCTACTACCACCCTCCGTGCAGCCATCCTGCGCGACCCCAACTTCGCCTGTGCCCATAACGCCCTCGGCGTGGCGTACGGTCGCCTGGGCAAGGCGAAAGAAGCCCGTGCCTCCTTTGACAAAGCCGCAGAATTAACCCCCGAATGGGCCCTTCCGCCCTTCCAGATTGCCAACATTCTGATCACCGCAGGCAAGCTCAAAGAAGCAATTCCGTATCTCGAAAAAGCAGTCAGCTTCAACCCAAAATCAACAGGCACCCGTTGGAGTCTCACCCGCGCCTACCGCAACCTGAACCGCCCCAAAGAAGCAGTAGAAGCGGCCCAGAAATTAATCCAGCTAGACCCCAACTACGCCCCCGGCTATTTCGAACTGGCCCGAGCCTTCGACATCGCCGGCGACAACGTAAGGGCCGTAATGGCCTACGAAGTCTATTTGCAACTAGCCCCAAACTTCGGCGACAGCGACGCCGTCCGCGCCCGCTCGCAACAGATCCGTTCCACGCTCTCCAAAAAAGATCTGACTAGCCTCGAGCAATAAATGCTTTTATCGGCCCACTCGGTCAAAACTCTGGATCGCCCTCGCCAAAGAGCAGAGCAACGCTTGCGATCTCACTGCCACATCGAAAGGCCAAACTCTCCTGGACTTGTA
>JBKJUN010000960.1:0-11516 GCA_046590555.1 Bryobacter sp.
ATTCGGGAAGGTGTTGGGCGGCAGGGATTTGTCTGCCGTGAATTCTACGAGGATCTGGACACCAAGAAATGAAACCTCTGCTCCTATTCCTCGCGACCCTCGCCAGCGCCCAGGAAATCCTCGTCGCGCCCAACCAAAGCGTTTGGGTCACCGACGCGATGAAGGCCGCTCGCAACTTGAACGAGTCCACCAAACGCTCGCCCCAGAACCTCCTCACTCTGGCCGAAAAGACCGGCTGGAAAGAGACCGGCGTCTACGAAGAGACCCTCGACATCTACCTCAAACTCGTCGCTGCTTCGCCTTACGCCAAGATGATCGACATCGGTGCCACCCCCACCGGCAAGCGCATGTACATCTTTATCGCTTCCAAAGACAAAGCCTTCGACGCCCCCACCGCCCGCAAAACCGGCAAACCCATCGTTTTCTTTCAGAACGCGATTCACCCCGGCGAGAACGGTGGCAAAGATGCCGCCGTCATGCTCCTCCGCGACATCCTTGTCACCAAAAAATACGAGAGTCTTCTCGATAAGGCCATCATCATCTCCCTGCCCGTCTTCAATATCGACGGCCACGAGAACCGCTCCCCCTACCACCGCATCAACGAACAAGGCCCTATCGAGCAAGGCTTTCGTGTCACTGCCCAGCGCTTCAACTTGAATCGCGATTATATGAAGGCCGATGCCCCCGAGATGCAGAATTGGCTTAAGACCTTCAACAAGTGGCAGCCAGACCTCTTCATCGATAACCATGTCACCGACGGTCAGGATCAACAAGCTGACACGACCATCGTCATCCACGACGGCATCGACGTCCATCCCGCTGTCGCCGCCTGGGTCAACCAGAAGTGGCTCCCCAAGATGTGGAACGGCATGGAAGCCGAAGGTCACGTCATGGGCTGGTACATCGGTGGCCCTGTCCGCCCGGGTCTGCCCTTCACCATGCTCCCAATGTCTGCCCGTTATTCGGACGGCTATGCTGCTGCCCGCAACCGCGCCAGCCTCCTTGTAGAAACGCATTCGCTCAAGCCCTTCGCCGTCCGCGCCTGGGCTCACTACGACATCATGCTCGAATCGCTCAAGGCGATTGCCGAAAGTGGAGCCGAACTCCGAGCCGCAACCGAAAAGGCCGATAAAGACCTCCTCCAGCCCGGCACAAAATTTCCCGTCGATTTCGCTCCTGCAAAGACCGGCGTTGTCTACACCGCCAAACTTCTTGAGACTGAAACCTACCAGAGCCCCATCCTCGCGGCTCCCGTTCTCCGCTACCTGCCCAAGGCTAGAGACCTCGAAGTTAACTTGATCCGCAGCGCCGTCCCCAAGACTGAAATCACTGTCCCCAAGGGCTACTACATCCCCGTGCAGTGGTCCGCGATTGCCGACCTGCTCAAGACCCACGGCGTCAAAGTCCAGCCTGTCAGCGGTGCCATCGATACCAACGTAGAAGTCATCCGCTTCGACAAGGTAAGCTTCCCCGCGCAGCCCTTCGAATCGCGCTTCATGCCCACATTCGAAACCACCACAACCAAAGAGAAGCGCACCATCACCGCCGACTATCTCTTTGTCCCCATCAACCAGCCGCTGGCCAGGATCGCAATCCACCTGCTCGAACCGAACGCCCCAGACTCGGTCGTTAAGTGGGGAACCATGAACGGTATCTTCGAACTCAAGGAATACGCCTCCGACTACATCTTCGAGCCGCTCGCTCAGAAGATGCTCACCGCCGACCCCAAATTGAAGGCCGATTTTGAAGCCGCCATCGCCAGCGACAACGCCCTCCGTACCAACTCCCGCGCCCGCATGATGTGGCTCTACAAACGCAGCCCCTTCTATGAGAAAGACAAGGACCTCTATCCGATCCTGAGGGCAGTCGAATGACCCCCACTCCAAACCAACAAAAAGGCGGCGCTCTTGGCGCCTCCTTTTTTATTCCGATTGACTTCTGCTTACTGACCGCCGCCGCCACCACCGCTTGTGGCGCGACCGCCCCCGGCAGCTCCAGCAGAACCACCAGCACGCTCACCACCCGAGACAGGAGCCGAAGTGGCCGCCGCAGGTCCAGCGCCGCCAGAATAGCCGCTCGACGATCGCATCGTCGAAGTGTTGTAGCCCAAGTCATTATTGAATCCAACTTGGCCGCGATTGCCACCACCATAAGCACCGCCAGCAGGCGCGCTAAAAACCGGAGGATTGTAGATGGCATATACGGTCCGGGGAGAGTAGAAACCATAGCCAAAGGGCGAAAACGCACCATTGCCGTATGGGATGTAAGTCATCATGTTGTAGAAGGAGTTGTAGAACCAGCCGCCCATTCCCAGACTCTGCGAGCTTCCAAGGCTGTTCGCTACGCTCTGTGCCGAGTGTACGTTGGCCATTGCCAGCGTAGCGGCGCGGGTGTCAGCCCACTGCACCAGTTCGTCTGTCTTGCCCTTCTTGTCGAAGCGAGCAACCAGGTGGTCCCCAGTCAGGCTCATCCACTTGCCTTCGCCAACTTTAACCAGTTCGTCCTTTACATTCACAGCGACTTCGCCGTTGTAAACGCTGATAGCAGGAGAATCCATCTCCAGGCGATAGAGACCCGGCTTACGGATGCTGATCGTGTCATTGCCAACCATGAATTCAAGCGATGCAGTCTTCTGCAGTTCGACCACTTCAACCAGTGCCGTGCCTTCCAGCATCGACAGGCGCGTTGCCATGATCGAGTTAGATTCCATACGAACTGCACTCTTCTCGCTCAAACGGAGAAAGCTTCCAGGAGCAAGCAGGAGTTCTGCACGGCCTTCGCCAGTGCGAAGCACTTCCTTGTTCTTGACATCAATAAATTTGCTCGTCTTCATGACAATGGTCTGGTCGTTCACCATCACTTCGCCTTCGATGTAATGAATCACGCCAGCTTTTGCCGAAATGACGCTCTGCGCCATCGCAGTCAAACCACTCATTGCAATCGCCAAAAGGAATTTATTCACGGGCAACCTCCTATCGGTAATCCTGACTGGAATACACTCTGGTGTCAAGGATGCATTTCATGATCAAACGGTTTCGTCTTTTCTTCTGCCTTTCCGTGCTTCTTTCTGCCCAAAGCGTCGACCCAATTGCAGGCTCCCGCAACAAGGCCGACCGCCTCGAAGCCTTCCGCGACCTCGGCTTTGGCCTCTTCATCCACTGGACCCTCGATTCTCAACTTGGCCTCGAAATCAGCCACTCCATGGTCGGTGCCAGCGACGACTACCTCAAGCGCTACATCGAAGAGTTGCCTAAGTCTTTTAATCCCTATAAGTTCAACCCAGCCGACTGGGCCCGGCTATCGAAATTGGCCGGCATGAAGTATATGGTTTTCACCTCCAAACACCACAACGGCTTCGCCATGTTCGACACCAAAACGACGCCCTTCAATATCATGAGGACCCCCTTCGCCCGCGACATCGCCGGCGAACTGATCAGCGCCTACCGCAACGCCGGCATCTCTCCCGGCTTCTACTTCTCCCCCGACGATTTCTGGTGGCTCCGCGAACACAAGATCCAACTCCAGCGCCACATCCCTGCCGTCTCCCCAGCCAACAACCCCGGTCTTCTAAAGCATGACCAGGCGCAGGTCCGAGAACTGATGACCAAATACGGGGACATCGACGTCATGTTCTTCGACGGACCCTGGGATGGCCTCCGCGAACTCGCCTGGGACATCAACCCCAATACCGTCGTCACCAGGGGCGGTATCGCCACCCCCGAGCAGTTCGTTCCCGGCGTCGCCCTCGACGGCCCCTGGGAGAGCTGCATCACCATGGGCAACTCCTGGCCCTACAAACCGACAAACGAAAATTACAAGTCCGGCCGCGAACTGATCTCCCTCCTGGTTGAGACTCGCGCCAAGGGCGGCAACCTTCTCCTGAACATCGGCCCGAGCCCCGAAGGCGAAATCCCGACCGAACAAAAACAGCGATTAGAGGAGATCGGCCTCTGGATGTTCATCAACGGAGAAGCGATCTACGGAGTCCGACCCTGGGTGGTTACCAACGAAAAAGGCTACTGGTTCACCCGCAAGAAGAACACCAATACGGTCTACGTAATCGTCAAGGAGGACGAACGGTGGAAGTACGGCGAATGGAAAGAGATCTCTCTCAAGAGCATTAAGGCCACACCCGCAACCAAGATCAGCGTCCTTGGCCAAAACGACGAAGTTCTCGAATACCAGCCGACGGTCAAGCCCAAGAGTTCTTTTCGCCAGCAAGGCGACACGCTCATCTTGCGCGCCATGCACGCCCAGCGACTCTACACGAATCGCCAATGGCCCAATCCGGTCGTAATCAAACTCGAAAACGTCGAAGCCGCGCTCGAACCCCCAAAGATCGAAACAACCACCAACTTTGCTGCCAATCTGGTCTCCCTCGGCGGCGCAGCTTCAGTCGAGGTCTACTTCGAATACCAGGACGTCACCGGCTTCGACTTGACCGAACGCCCCAGCAACTGGAAAGCGCTGCCCGCGCAAACCGTCTCGAAACCCGGCATCGTCACCGTCAAGCCCCCAACCTTTCAAACCGGCCACCAATACGAGTTCCGACCCGTGGTCCGTCACCCACTCTTGCAGGTCTATGGAGGAACCAAGTCTTTCCGCGCCCCCTAGCGCCGAAACTTGCCAAAGTTATAGATCAACCCAAATTGCAGTTGATTCGCCCCGTCGTGCTGACCCGCCAGGTCGAGCGTGAGTTTCTTACTCATCTGGTAGGCGATCCCCTCGGTGACAGCTCGATAGCCGCCTCTCTCCCACAAGAAGTTAAAGTGTGGAGTCCATTTACCAATCTGCACGCCGTAGCCGGCACCGAGGTCCAGCGTCCCCACGTAGCTGGCGGTGAATCCGATATTGTGCGCTCCAAGATCCCAACGAGCCAGGCCAACCCCGCCTGCTTGTGTCTTGCTGCCCAGATGAATCTGCGGCCCTGCTGCTAGGCTGAACTTCTGTCCGCTCGTCAGGACTGTGAATGCTGTAACAGTCGCCCCATCCTCCACCACAGGATCAAAGGCCACGCTGAACTCCGTGTTGGAGAGTGGCGACATCTTGAGCAGGCTGGGCATCGTGTAGCCGCCATTGCTTGAGTAGTCGTGGTACCACTCGGCCTCAATCGTCCCGGGTGTGGTGATGATGTCCGCGACATGAACCTTACGGCGAAGGCCGCCACGCGACGCACGTCGTCGGATGGCGGCCTCCAGATTCAGGCTCAGTAAAAGAAGAAGACTAACCGATATTGCGAACGTCCGTCCCAAGGTATACCTGTCTAGGGCGGCTGATCTTCGTATCGCCGTCCTTGGATTGTTCTTCCCAATGCGCCAGCCAACCGGCTGTGCGCGGGATGGCAAACAGAACAGTAAACATCTCGGGGCGGAAACCCATCGCCTCGTAAATGATCCCCGAATAGAAGTCGACGTTCGGGTAGAGACGGCGCTTGACGAAGTACTCATCGCTGAGTGCGATCTTTTCGATCTCTCGGGCGATATCAACCTTGGCGTTGCGGCCAGTGACGGCGAAGACGCTGTCGGCCGCTTCCTTGATCACCTTTGCCCGTGGGTCGTAATTCTTATAGACACGGTGGCCAAACCCCATCAGCTTGCGCTCGCCCTTCTTCACGCTCTCGATAAAGCTCGGGATGTGGTCGGGGGTGCCGATCTCGTCGATCATGCGCAAGACCTCTTCGTTGGCTCCGCCATGCAGCGGGCCACTGAGGGAGGCAGCAGCGCCTGCCATGCTGAGGAATGGATCGGCCTGTGAGGAACCAACCACTCGCATTGTCGATGTGGAGCAGTTCTGTTCGTGATCCGCATGCAGGATGAAAAGGATGTCGAGAGCACGAGCCAACACCGGGTTTGCCTGATACTTTGGCTCGGCCATTTTCCAGATCATGTTCATGAAATTTGCCGTGTAGCTAAGATCATTGTCCGGATATACAAAAGGCAGGCCATTGGTGTGGCGATACGCGTAGGCTGCGAGAGTCGGCATTTTGGCGATTAACCGGATTGCCATCAGTTCGCGCACTTCAGGGTCTGCGACATTGCCGGCATCAGGGTAGAAAGTCGATAGAGCGGCGATCGAACTCACCAGCATGCTCATCGGGTGGGCATCGTAGCGGAAGCCTTCCATGAACTTCTTCATGTTCTCGTGGATGAACGTGTGCTTGGCGATCCGGGCCGTAAAAGTGGCAAGCTGGTCGGCGTTTGGCAGTTCCCCGTATAGAAGGAGGTAGGCTGACTCGAGGTAGGTCGACTTTTCGGCCAGTTGCTCGATCGGATAGCCGCGATAGCGCAAGATCCCGACATCTCCGTCGATGTAGGTAATGCGGCTTTCGCATGCTGCCGTATTCAAAAAAGCGGGGTCATATGACATGACCCCGAAATCCTTTTCATCTGATTTGATCTGTCGTAGATCCATGGCCCGGATGTTGCCATGCTTCAACGGCAATTCGTAGGTCTTGCCGGTCCGGTTGTCTGTAATAGTAAGGCTGTCGTTCCCCATGCTCGCTGTTCGCTCCAAATATGAATTATGTCTCGGAATTGGGTGCTCTGGAACAACCCCTTTCAATTTGTTTTCGGAATATGAGTAACGAGATCAGCTTTGTTTCGTCCGTGTTAGAGTAGGCACAATCTGGGTGATAGCAATGAATCGTAATCTCCGAGCCTTTTGCGCAGTTCTCTTGTTGGCCGGAGCTTGTCTGGCCTTTCAACGCGGCAGGGGGCGATTGCCATTCCTGCAAGACGACGATGAGCCAGAGCCATACCCCACAGATGCTGCCGAAAAGACCGAATGGGTCTTCGCGCGTCTACGCTACAACTCTTACCGCCAAGGATCTGGCAGTTGGGGTGTTCGAGGAAGCTGGACCACAGACTACCCAAAAGCCGAACGCCACTTCGCCCAAGGCATTCGCCGCCTCTCACGCGTGCATGTCCGTAGCGTAGAAGAAGTAGTGGATCTCGATACGGACAAGATCTTCGACTATCCCTGGATCTACGGTGTCGAGGTTGGACACTGGGATTTGTCTGATTCTCAAGCTGCCAAGCTGCGAGAATACCTGAATCGCGGCGGTTTCCTGATGGTCGACGACTTCCATGGATCTATCGAATGGGAAATATTCATGCGCTCGATGAGCCGGGTCTTCCCTGACCGGCCGGTAGTGGACATCCCCAATAAGGATGCCATCTTCCACATGCTCTTTGATCTCGATGACCGAATTCAGATTCCTGGCCTCGTCATGTTCTACACCGGCAACACTTATGAACAGGACGGAGTCAAAGAGAAGTGGGGAGCGATCTATGACGATAAAGGCCGGATTGTTGTGGCAATGTGCCACAACATGGACTTGGGGGACGCTTGGGAACACGCCGACATGCCACAGTATCCGGAGCGATACACATCGATGGCCTACAGAATTGGATTAAATTACATCATCTACAGCATGACGCACTAAGCGGGCATCGAATGAGCGCGAATGTTTGAATCGTTGTTTCTCTACCCATCCCGGTTATTCTCTAAAGGTGAATTCCTTTTCGCCTCCGGCTGGCCGGTCTGGCTGCTGGTTGTCCTCTCGCTTGCCCTGGTAGCTGGCCTCTTCTTTCTCGTCTTCAGGCAACAAAAGGGTCGCCGCTGGATCACCATTGCCTCTCTTCAGGCTTTTGTCCTTTGCCTTGTGCTTTTCATGCTCTGGCGCCCCGCTCTTCGGGTTACCGCACTCAAGCCGCAGCAGAATGTCATCGCTGTCGTTGTTGACGACTCTCGCAGCATGCTTCTGAAACAAGACGAGACAACACGGGTGGCCTCGGCCAAACAACTGCTGAACGACGGTTTGCTTGAAAAACTGCGTGACCGCTTTCAGGTGCGCGTCTATCGCGCTGGCAATAATCTTGAGCGCATCCAGAGTCTCGAGGCTGTTACGGGCAGCCAGACCACCACGCATCTCGGTGAAGCGATGAAGCAGATGATGGAAGAGTCGGCCAGCCTGCCAATTGGAGCTGTCGTGCTGCTTTCAGACGGTAGCGACAACTCTGGTGGCATGGAGTCAGAGACTCTTGGTGAGATTAGGCGTCGCAAGATTCCGATCCACACTATCGGTTTTGGAGCAGAACGCCTCACCAAAGATCTCGAAGTGATGGAGCTTGATGTTCCGCCGCGTGCGCTGTCTGATAGCCGCATCGGAGCCGCAGTCACCTTTCGTCATTACGGCTATAAGGGCCAGAAGGCAAAGCTGTCGCTTATGGCTGACGACAAGATTGTCTCTTCCCGTGAAATTACATTGGGTGATGAGGGAACGCCACAAACCGCGACGTTGCTCTTTAATGCCGGCCTTGCCGGTGCCCGCAACGTCAAGGCGACGATCGTAAAGCTGGCCGAAGAAGAGAACCCGAACAATAACGCTCAGAGCCGGTTGATCAACGTCGAGAGCTTGAAGCCCCGCATTCTATACGTTGAAGGCGAGCCAAAGTGGGATTTCAAGTTCATCCGAAGGGCGCTGGAGGGTGACCGAAATCTGCAACTTACGACGATGCTTCGGACAACCCAGAATAAGATCTACCGACAGGGTATTGAAGAACCCAAAGAACTCGAACAGGGCTTTCCAGACAAGGAGGAAGACCTGTACAAGTTCAGTGGCCTCATTATTGGTGGCATCGAAGCAAGCTGGTTTACTCCGCAACAACAGGCCATGATCAAAAACTTCGCCGACCGACGGGGTGGAGGCGTTCTTTTCCTTGCAGGGCGGGGAGCATTGAGCGATGGCGGCTGGGCGGCGAGTTCTATTGCTGAGATGATTCCGATCTCACTTACGGATCGCAAAGGTACCTTTCATCGCGACCCGGCAACTGCTGAATTGACCGACGCCGGACGAGACAGTCTTATTGTTCGAATTGAAGAAGACACGCAGAAAAACGTGGACCGCTGGAAGAAGCTGCCGTTTATGGCCAACTACCAGGAGACAGGTGCGGCAAAGCCTGGGGCTACCGTTCTCGTGGAAGCGCTGCCGACCAGCAAGGGCCGCTTTCCACTCTTTGTGACGCAGCGATATGGCCGTGGTCGCAGTTCGGTCTTTGCTAGCAGCGGTACCTGGCGCTGGCAGATGAGCCAAGATGTGAAGGATATGAGCCATGAACTCTTTTGGCAGCAAACATCCCGCTGGCTTGTTAACGAGACTCCACCACAGATCAGTGCAACGCCTTCAAAGCAATTGCTACTTGACGATGGCAATGTGGAGTTTCGCGCTGATGTGAGAGACAAGGCCTATAACCCGGTTGCTGCTGCTACCGTTGAGGCTCGCATCATTGGGCCCGGAGGCGTGGCTGCGATGATTCAACTTACGCCCGATGCCAATCAGGCCGGGATTTTTACCTCGAAGTGGGATGCGCCGAAGCCTGGGAGTTACGTAGTTGAAGTATTAGCCAAGAACGGCAAAGAAGAGATGGGCCGGGATGTTTTCACTATGATCCGGCAGGACGGTGTGGCCGAGAGCTTCCATGCCGAACAGAACAAGCAATTGCTTGAAGGTTTGAGCCGTCAGACCGGAGGCAATTACTACACTCCGGCTACGGCAAAGACACTGCCTGAAGACATTGCCTATTCCGAGGCTGGCATCACCACTCGTGAAACCAAAGACCTCTGGAATATGCCGGCCATCTTTATCGCGCTCTTTGGAGCCAAAGCTGCCGAGTGGATGATCCGTCGCCGTTGGGGGGCTGTCTAAATGAAACGCTATTTGTTGATGCTTCTCGCTGGCCCGCTGGCTGCGACAACGTTTTATGTGAATATTGGCGGTCTTGGTGGGCAAGAGGACTACGAGTCTCGGTTCAAGGCCAATGTCGAAGAACTGGACAAGTTGACCAAGGGTGCCCCGGTATCGAAGGTGTTTAGCCTGAGTGGTGCACAGTCGACGAAGGTGCATTTGAAAGAGACCTTTGCACAGATTGCCAAAGAAGCCAAGGCCGATGACACGTTAGTCGTAACCTTGATTGGTCACGGAACTTTTGATGGCGTGGAATATAAGTTCAACCTTCCAGGCCCTGATGTAACAGCCAAAGAGTTGTCGATGTGGATGTTGCCAGTGCCTGCCAAGCGGCAGTTGATCGTGAACACTACAAGCGCAAGCGGCGGCAGCCTTGCCGATTTGCGGCAGGATGGCCGAACGGTCATTACGGCAACGAAGAGCGGAACTGAAAAGCTTTCAACTGTGTTTCCTCGCTATTGGCTGGAAGCCCTTCGTGACCCGCAAGCGGATGCAGATAAGAACGATGTGATCTCTGCTCTTGAGGCCTACCGGTATGCGGAGTCCAAGACGACCAAGTATTACGAGACGAACAAGCGGCTCGCGACCGAACATCCTCTCATTGCCGATACTGCCAGTGCTCAGGGCTACCGCACTCCAGATGCGACCAAGGGTGAGGCTATGGTTGCGATGCGCATGCCAGTTCTTGTGTTTGGCAGTTTGCAAAATGCCGCCAAGACTCCTGAGAAGCAGGCGCTGCTCAAACAGCGGGAAACGGTAGAACAGCAAATCGACAACCTCAAACTACGCAAGGCTGCGATGCCGGCCGACCAATACCGTCTTGAGCTGCGCAATTTGCTGCTGCAAGTAGCGCGCATCCAGCAGGAGCTCGACAAGTGATGCGCGCCAGCCTCATTGGCGTCCTTACCATTGGAGCTCTGCTTGCGCAGGCTCCGGTGAAGAAGAAATCGCCGGGTGCGACCTATGATCGTACGAAGGCAAGCCGTTGCTGGGATTTGAAAGCGACCGGAGATAGTGTTCAATCCACAAGTTGCTTTGTCGCATTGATGGCTGAGAAGTCTCCTGCCCTAGCTGCCGAAGGCACATGGGGTGTGGGCAAGTACGATGAGGCGGTCAAGATTTTTGAACTCGCCCTTGAGGTGTATCCAGATGATCCGTATGTGCGGATTCGTTTCGGACAGATGTTCTGGAGCCGCTTCAATCGTGGTGAGGCAGTCAAATTGATCTCTGAAGGTCTCGCGCTCGACAAGACCAATGCTACTGGGATGCTGGCTCTGGCCAAGATCCTCTCTAAAGGATTTGATTCGAAGGCGACCGATTTGGCCAAGAGCGCAGCCGAAGCTGACCCTGGTCTTGTTGAAGCCCGTGAGCTCCTCGCGCAGCTTGCACTTGAGAACTCGGACGAGAAGAAGTCAGCCGAGGAAGCCAACAAGGCACTTGCGATCAACCCTAAGAGCCTTCATGCGATGGCGATCCTTGGCACGATTGAGTTGCTCAAGAATCAGCCCACGGATCAGTTCGACAAGATTCTTGCGATCAATCCGAAATATGGTGAGGCCTGGTTTTGGGCCGGCCATCACTTTATCCTCAATCGCCGCTATGAAGAAGGGATTGAGCTGTACAAGAAGGCTGTCGCTCTCAAGCCCGACCTTTGGGATGCGCGCGAACAACTGGGCATTAACCTGATGCGCGTTGGTAAGCAGGTTGAGGCTCGGGAACAACTGGATATGGTCTACAACGTGAAGCATGATATAAGTGAAATCATAAATTA
>JBKJUN010000980.1:0-5313 GCA_046590555.1 Bryobacter sp.
CAAAATCGGCTATGGATCTACTCTGCTGGTGAAATGGAGCGGTTGCCGACTTGAAGTTGACCCGTCCCTTTGCGTTTTTCGGAAAATTTGGGCTGTTTTCGAGGGAGAGATAGGAAACTCAGATGGCAATGCAATTCAGGCTTAAGTTGTTTACTGTTAAGTAGTTGGCCGCTTAGTGGCATAGCTGAGATGAAAAAGTTGTTTTTTCTAGTTGGTGGCTATCATGGAGAAAACCGTCAAAAAAGCCAATAAAAAGCATAGTGACGCGTCAGGCTGTCACCAACTCTAGACGGTCAAAGCGAGCTCAAAGTGTCTCCAGACAGTCCCCCTTCGGCCGAATGAATCAAGGTGCCGGAGGGGAACCTGGAGGCAGCGTGGTAATTCGCTCCAGAAAGGTGACCGCATCAAGCAACTGTTGCGCCATTTGATCCTGAAGAGCCGGAACGACGTCCTTATAATCGGCTAACACCCGCACTTTCTTCATCGAGGTGCCCAATGACGCCAAGCGGCGAGCCTCCTTGTTATTGGTGTCTTTCTGATAGTGCGCCCAAAGGGTTTGGTGACTGGCCGTTTCTGGAGGATAACCATTAGCGATGGCTCGCGCCGAAGCGAGATGGAAGACGAAGTAGTAGGCTCGGCTTATCGAGGTGCGCTGCGAAGCGGCATCCCCATTGGCGGATAGACTTTGCGCAAGCCGAAGATACTCATGCCAATCGAATGGAAGGGGAGCCATCTATGCAATCTCGTATACGAACGCAAGTTCAGCCGTGGCCGGGGTCATGCGATCCAGCCACCAATCCTCTTCAAATTGGCGCAGGGCGTGTACCGCTGATTGAACAGAATCCGGCCAGATCACAACGGCATGGAGAAAAAGAGAGCCATCCTCTTCCCTCGATAGTTGCAGGCAGAAAATCCGGTCACGGCCAAATGACGCCTGAAGATGCGGCAACGCATCGCGGAGAGTGGTGCGGATTGCGCTGTGGGCGACTAGGAAAAGCCAAACCGATGCTTCCGACGAAAAGATATATGAACGTCGAAGCTCGTCTTTCTCCCAATCAAGATGGAAGACACGTTGCCGCGGATCAGGCCGATTGACCATCGTGATTGATACGGCGGCTTTTCTGGCCGGTACAGCTGTGACCGGCCACTCGGTCAGGCCCCTTTGTAAAGGAGGAAGCGGCACGGCTTGCTGATCGAAGAGAGCGGCGCTAGCACCTTGAGACGCACTCATGCGGGCACTTCCTCCTCAATATTGAGAAGATCGAATAGCGCAGACTGATCGGTGCGGACGGCGGTCTTGACGTCGTCAAAAGTTGCCTGGCCCTCAAATTCGCGCTCCATCTGGACGTAAATAGCATTGGCTAGGGCGACAGAACTATCGATGGTGACGCGGTAGCGTAACCACTTGACCACGATCGCCATGACCGTGGGTTGCTCCGAATCAAGGGCTAGGACCCGCTCAGCTATTATTGCCTCGCGAAGAATATTCCGGAAGGGAACTGTCGTGGGTTGAATATGCATTGACACAACGACGTGCTGGCTTCGAATGGGGATCTCGGAGACGCGGCGAAGTGCTGAGAGACCGGCTTGCATGATCGAGCCAATCAGATCAACCTCGGCCCAGTTCGCACCTTCTTTCGTGAAACGGCAGTGCGTCGGCCCCACAAAGAAGGAGGCGTTCTGGCTAGCAATCTTGAAGTTCACGCCGCGATCAGAATTTTTGCCTTCATTCAGAAACTGAATGTCGTCAAAACTGGGCGTCCACGGGGAAAATGCCTTGAAAATCTCTTCAATCAAGGGGGCGCGTTCGGCAATGAACTGGATCTTTGGCACCTCGTATACGAATGTCGTCTCGAAACTGCAAAGCGGGATTTTGATTTCGGCCAGCATAGAACTCAACAACAGTCTATCGAATTGGTTAGCCTGCGTGTCGTGCCCCATCCCTGATCCGGGCAGTGTTGGAAGGACGCACACGGGGCTCGATGCCCGGCACCAGAGGTGCACCAACTGGCGAAAGAAGAGGCCGGGAAGGCGTTAGTTTTGAAATTAGGTGCTGGCGCACGGTCAGGCGGCGCAAAGGATTTCAACAACTGTGATGTCACCTTCAGGGCGGCACCTGCCCCGACCGACAAGGCTCGATTGATCCACTTGGCCACGCTCGTACAAGTCATGCGCAACTCACGCGCAATCCGAGCGACCGTTTCGCCAACGTGGCAGCGGGTTAGGATCAGCGCTCGCTGGACTTCGCGCATCGGAACTGTGGGTGCCTGGCGCAGGTGCAGCAGCCGACCCGATTCCTCAGAATCCAGCGTAAGCTTGGGCCGTTTGGATTTGCCTGCCATGCCTGGGTGTAGCCGGAGGCTTTTTACATAGGATAAGTTTTAGTGAAACGATATGCTGGCTTATCTGGCAATGGGGAGGAAAGCTCCCGTGGGAGAGGATTGGCCCGAGACTACGATGGTTGCTTCGTAATCCCCTGTTGGGATATCTGGAACCTGGAAGACGACCTGGATGAGCCCGGGGAAGCCAGAGAGACCAGCGTAGGCCGGACGGACGGTGGTAGGTTGCCCGTTGAGCGTCAAGCGGACGTCGGCGGTGTTGGCCAGGGGATAGCCGCCAGGGCGGGTGGCTGGGATCTGGCCTGCCGGGACTGCCGGGTTGGTTGGGCCGGTGGCGGTAGCGTAGAGAACTATGAACTCACCGGGCCGAGCAGGGCGAACGGCGAGACCGCTGAGGACACCATTGGTGCCAAAAAGATTGGGCGGAGCAATGTAGGCGCTTCCATCGTTGGCGGTGGAGGCGAGGTAGCGCTGGTTTTGAGCGTCAAAGCGAAAGACCGCAGGGTTGATACGACGGGAAGTGGATTGGACGGTGGTGGAGCGCAGACCCGTTCGCTCTACAATCACGGTAACAGGGCCGTCTGGGAGGTTGTCGGGAGCAAGTGCATTCACCTGACCGGGGCTGGTGAAGACGACGAAGGATTCCTGGTCGTTGATCAGGACACGAACGTTGTTGAGGCGGCGTGGGGCGCTGTTGTTGACGAAGGATTGGCCCCAGTCACCGGTGTCGTCAGCGAGGTCTGTGCCGAAGATGGAGAAGAAGCTACCCGGAGAGATTGCGTTGCCGGAAGCATAGGACGCACTATTGACGATGCCGGAGCTTTGGAAACCTGGCCTCGGGACGCCGACGGTAGATGTGAAAGGGGCAGCCCAGATTTCTCGGACCTCGGCAGAGGTAAGAGCGCCAGCGTAGGCTCGGAAGAGGGCGATGCGGGCCGGAGCCCATTCGGTATCGTCATCGAGGAGGAAATTGACGAGCTGGTCGGGGTTGAAGATGGGGTTCATATCGCCGAGAGTGCCGCTATCATTTCTGGAGGCGAAGAGTGCGCCGTTGACGTAAAGGGCGATGCTGCCTACGTTCTTGGTGACGATGACGTGGTAATAGGTGCCGGCAGCGAGGCGATTGGTGCCATTGCTGCTGAGGCCGGAAAAAAAGGCTAGAAATCCACTGGGATCGAGATAGAGGCCTTCTGAACGACGGCGGTTATTGTATTCCAAGAGGCGTCGCCAGCCAGTTGCTCCGGTCATTGAGAAGACGAGTTCAAATGAATAACTGTTGATGGCGACTTTGCCCTTGGCCTGGTAGGTGAGGCCGCCCTGGGCGGATATGGGTGACGGGGAGCCCACAATTTCATATACGAGCCTTGGCTGGCCAAATACCGTTTCGGTGATGAAGCGATTGGCGCCGGAGGGATTTACCGGGGTGAGAGGAGCGCTGCCGGGACGCTGGGCGTTAAAGGAATCCTGGAAGAGATAGCTTGAGACCTGGACGGCGGGCTGGGCAGACAGCGAGGCGGCAAGGAGAATTAGGGTGTAGATGGTTCGCATGATAAGACTCTGAGAGATATGCGGGATACGGCGGAAAAGTGGCTCAGAAAAGTTTTGGTGAGCCCTTGCTCTGGTGACCTCCCATGTTTCAAAAGCTATACGAAGCAACCAAGGCCCCGCAGGATATAGAGATTCTTGCTTTCAATATCAATGACGAAGCCGGACTGGTGGAACCTTACGTGAAAGAGAACGGATACACTTTTCCTGTGCTGTTCGCCTGTAATTTTACGCGGAATCTGCTGGACGGAATTGCAAAACCGCAGACTTGGGTGATCGATCCGAAGGGGGCCTGGCGCTGGACGCAAACAGGCTTCGATGACGCTGACCCGGCTTGGGTGGAGACGATGATACAGAAGCTGGAGGGGGTCAAGGCGGGGAATTAGGGGATTGGAGGCGGGAATGGGGAATTCCGGTGGAGCTATAGATAAGTGCGGATGATTGGCCTCTTCGTGCGGGCCAGTTGAAGCTCAGTGTGGACTCGATTCGCTTGCGACAGATCTGCGGATTCTGCACAGCGTGGGGTTTGATCATACGCGGCTGGCCTACTGGCATATGGGGCGGGATTTTCATTTGACGGATGTGCGGGAGCAGGTTATGCGGAAGATGCCCTAGTTAAATGAAGAGGCCGACGGGGACGTTCAGGAATTGAGCGAGGCGGATGGCTTGCGCTTTGCTGATGGAGCGGCGGCCGGCAAGGATCTCTGTTGCTGAACCTTTGTTGCCGAGGATAGGCCAGATGTCTTTGTGCTTGAGGCCACGGTCTTCCATGAGTGCGTTGAGAGAGGCGACTGGGGAGACTTTGGGGAGAGGATGATTTTTTTCTTCGTAGTCTTCGATCAGCAGTGTGAGGACTTCGGCCAAGGCTTCTTCTTCTGGGGAGAGGTTTTCACTTTCGTCCAGGGCTAGAAGAATTTGCACCAGACGAGCATGTTCGGTCTCTGAATGGATTGGGCGAGGCAGTGATTTCACGAGTAGCTTCGCGTATTTGGATTCTGTGATTTCGGTTAGAGTGCTCATGTTTTCCAGTTCCCTTTGCTGTATTCACTGTGGGTGAGGATATCGAGGATGAATACCCGCTGCGTTAGGTAGTTCACTCTGGCGATCAGCCGATAGTTGTTGCCGTGGACGTTGAAAACAGTCCTTCGACCGACAAGGTCTGCATGTGAGAAGTCGCGCCTCAGATCGACGAGAGAGGACCAGCTTGCGGCTTTGGTAATGCGACACCAGTTCATCAGAGGTATTAGTGATTTTGGATACTGCTCTGCAAACTTGAGTAGTGAGGGTTTGCTGATCACTCTCACGATGTAGGTTTACACCTTGCAAACTCTTGGGTAAAGGTCAGAAGTGGGATTCCGCTCCCCTTGTCGCAGCCAAGTAGAAAGTTCCGCGCCGAGGCTGTCAATGGCTTCAACAACGTTCAGTTCTT
>JBKJUN010000983.1:0-15856 GCA_046590555.1 Bryobacter sp.
GCTTTGCCGCCTTTGAGCAGGCGGCAAAGCTCTAGCCGACACCTTGGCCACTCACCCCGGTTACTTCTCAGATCTCTACATCAACATGGTTCGCGCCGGCGAAGCCTCAGGCTCTCTGTCGCAAGTCTTCCAGCGACTCTCCGACTTTGAACGCAACCGCAACGAACTGCGTGGCTACATCATCAGTGCGCTCATGTACCCCCTCCTGCTTGGCCTTACTGGCGTTGGCGCGATCGTCGTCCTCATGTACTACGTTGTGCCCAAGTTCGCCACCATCTTCGAAGGCGGCCGCATGGTGATCCCGCTGCCAACGTTGATCATGTTGCGCACCAGCGAATTCCTGCAGGCCTGGGGCTGGCTTATGGGCCTCGTGATCACTGTTGGCACAATCAGTTTCTTTAGCTATATCCGCACGCCCAATGGCCGCTGGTGGTGGGACGACTTCCGCCTCAAAGTGCCACTCCTCGGCGATGCCCTGCGCAAGGCTGAAACCGCCCGCTTCGCCAGGGCCATGTCAACGCTGGTTTCCAACACCGTGCCGCTGGTCCAATCCATCCAGATTGCCGGCGGAACGCTCGGCAACCAGCGCATCGCCAAAGCCCTTGAATCTGTAGCCCAAGGCGTCAAGCGCGGTGAAGGCATCTCGGTGCCACTCCGCCGCTGCGGTCAATTCCCATCGCTAGCAGCCCACTTGTTGAGCGTCGGTGAGGAAACCGGGAAGCTCGACGAAATGTTCACTC
Source organism: Bryobacter sp. (assembly GCA_046590555.1). GTDB lineage: Bacteria > Acidobacteriota > Terriglobia > Bryobacterales > Bryobacteraceae > Bryobacter. The sequence continues at coordinate 741 of JBKJUN010000983.1, forward strand.
GCATGGCCGACATTTATGAGGCCGACACCCGTGATGCCGTCAAGCGCTTCACGTCCCTGTTTGAACCATTGCTCATCCTTACAATGGGCATCGTAGTAGGAGCGCTGATTCTCAGTATGCTCCTCGCCATCACCAGCATCAATGAGGTTGCAATCTAATCTATGAACACCACACAACTCACTACACGCCGCCGCCTCGCTCGTCAGGCCGGTGTCACTCTCATCGAAATGCTCGTGGTCGTTACGATCATCGCGCTCTTCGCCGCAGTCGTCGGCCCTCGCCTCTTCAAAGCTGCCGATGGCGCGAAGGTAACTGCCGCCCGCACCCAGATCAACAGTTTCAATCAGGCTCTCTTGCTCTACAAAAATTCAACCGGCAACTTCCCCAGCGGCGACCAGGGCCTCAAAGCGCTTCGCTCCAAGCCAGGCGATGTACCCAACTGGGACGGCCCATATCTGCAGGCCGATGTGCCGCTCGACCCATGGGGCAGGGAATTCATATACAAGTTCCCCGGTGCCTTGCCTGACGAGCCCGACATCATCTCCCTCGGTGCCGATGGTCAGCCCGGAGGTACCGGCATCAATCAGGACATCAGTTCTTCCAGCACCCGATAGATGCGTCAACGCTCGTCGAAGTCCGGTGTCACGCTCATTGAGATGCTCGTCGTGGTTGGCATCATCAGCCTCATGATCGGCTTCTCGCTGCCTTCCTTTACGGCAGGGCTCGATGGCCTGCGCCTTCGCAGCGCTTCTTCGACGATCGCCTCCGCCCTCAATATTGCGATCACCACAGCAGATCGCCGGCAGCTCCCGGTGCAACTCCTCATCCAACCCGCTGCCAATCGCATCGTCCTGCGCGCTGCCGAATCCAGTCGCGATCAGATCTTCGACATCCCTCCCGGCATTCGAATTCGTCGCATCCTTCCCGCTCTCTTCCTCAACGAAGAAAAATCAGATCGTTACCTGATCGTTTATCCGAATGGCGCACCGCCCCAGCTTGTAGTGGAGATCGAGAACCCACGTGGTAGCCTTCGTCAAATCAAACTCGACCCCATCACGGGAGTAGCCAAAGTCTTGGATTTGGTCCGCAATGCGAAGTAGTTCACAAAAAGGATTCACGCTGCTCGAAGTCTTGGTAGCCACCATTATTCTGGCGGTGGCTGTCTCGGCATTGATGGCAAACTTGTCTACCTCAACAGCAAATCTTTTCAAAGTGAACGATATAGATCGCCTCACCTTCCTAAGCAAACGAAAGATGGATGAGTTGCTGGCGGTCCAAAACATCCGCCGGCTGGTTGTTCTCGAAGGAGTATTGGAAACCGACGCTAAAGAAAAGCCCACTGCCGGCTTCAAGGCCCAAATCATGCCATTTGGTCCGCTTAGTCAATCTTCGGGTGAACGTCTGGAGCGTGTTCGTCTCGAAACCTGGCTTCTGTCCGGCTCGCGCCGTCGCACCCTAATGCTCGAGTCCTTCCGTTTGGTGAAGGTGCAATGATCGCCACTTCGTCACGCCGCAGCCGCCAGTCCGGTATGACACTGATCGAATTGCTGATCGCTGTCACCCTCTTCGGTGCCATCTCTGCCAGCATGGGCATAGTCCTCAACATCGCCTTTACCTCGATGAACAAGATTGATGAGAAGGTGGATTTCAATCGCCGCATCATCGCTTCGCAGCGCACCCTCGACCAGATCCTGCATGGCATGATCCCGGTGATTGCGCCCTGTGCCGGTAAGCCAATCGGTATCACGGGCCTTGCCACAGGCACGCGTTTTCTTTCGTCGCATTCCCTGACTGAAGGCTCTCGGGGACGCCCTCAAATCGTAGAACTTTTCGCTTCAAGCAGCCCCAACGGCGGATTTCGGCTCTTGCTCAACGAAAGACCCTATCTTGGCAAACGCAGCCTTACTTTTGCCTGCGCTCAGCCGTTTCAGGTAGTGGATAGCTCATTCATTCTTGCGGACCGGCTATCCCAATGCCGTTTTTCCTTTCGCCGCCTCGACCTCGCCTCCGGAACGGAACTCTGGTTTCCAGGTTGGGTTTTTCCAGAATGGCCATCCGCCATTCGAATTGAAATGGCCCCTCTGAAATTCCAGGCCAATCAGATTCAGCCCGCTACAATTTACGCCCCGATCTTCGTGAAGGATAACAATGTCGACGATTCTTTACGCTAGACGCTCATCCAAAGGTACCGCTCTGCTTGCTGTCCTCTGGCTGACAGCAGCGCTTTCAGCCATTGCTTTCTCTATAGCCGATACCGTTCGTGCCGAAGCAGAGCGAGGCATAACAGCACAAGACAATGTGCGCGCATACTACCTGGCACGCGGTGCAGTGGAGAGAACTCTATTCCTGCTCCACAACAACGACGATGGCGGTGGAGAGTCGCCTGCCCTGCGCTTTGCGGGTCGCCGCCGCCTTTACTTTCAGGAAGAATTGGGAGACACCCTGGTAGAGTTCATCTCTGAGAAGGGTAAACTCCCTCTTCGATCGCTTACACCGCCGCTACTCAATAATTTGCTCCTCACCCTCGGTGAACCTCCTGAGTTGGCCAGCTCGATCACAGAACAACTTTTCTCAACAGCACCCCCTCGAATTTTGTGGTCTGGACAAAATTCATCGACCCCTCCGGCTTTTCGGCCCCTGCTCGCGTCTATGGAAAATGTCGAAGAACTCTTACTCGTGCCCGGAATCACTTCAGAATTACTCTATGGCCGCTACAGCCGCATGCCCGACGGCAGTCTGATCAATCTTGGCGGCCTCAGCGATTTTCTGTCTCCTCAGCTTCAGGAAAGTTCTGGTCTGGATCCTTTCAGCGTTCACCCCAGTCTCCTGGTCGCACTGGGAATGGATCCTGCCGCTGCCCGTAATTTCGCCGACCTGCGCAGGAACACCTTAAATCCGATCCCATTTCTAGCCCGAATGAACAATCTCGGCTCTATGGCCCGTGTTGGTTTTCGCCCCGACCTCGGCGATATTTTTCAGGTCCGGGCTACTGCCCGTGTCCGTCTCCCCAATGGCACTCTTTCTCAAACTCGCCGAACCGTTGCATTGTTGATCAAATACGTAGCACCTAATCCAAGATATTTTTGGATCAGCCCCTGGACTCACCTCCGCTGGTACGACCAAAGCTTTAGCGACCTCGCTTCTTCGAGTGCAGTCTGGCTAACGACACCACCTCCAGTGACGAAACAATGACTTCAGAAACCCCAGTACTCGCCTCAGAAGTCCCGCACAAGCCGGACATCTCCTTCATTCAAAAATGGAGAAGTATCGGCACTGGCCTCGGTGTTGAGGTCGGTCCACAGAATCTCGAATTCGCCCTCACTATTGTCCGCCCCAACGGCATTTGCATCATCGATGCACTTACCATCGCGCGCTACCGTGAACGCCCGGCCGCCGAATGGGGCGCAGACTTTCAGGCCTTCCTCAATAAAAACAAGATTTCTCACACCTCGGCTACCGTAGTGCTACCCATGCAGGATTGCATTTCGCGTTCCCTTCCTCTTCCTGGTGTGCCCAACAGTGAAGTCGCCTCAGCAATTCGTTATCAACTCGACGGGCTTCATCCCTTTGCCGAAGAAGAAGCTGCTTATTCTTTCAGCCGTCTTTTTCCTCCGCGCAAAACAAGCTTTGCATTGTCTATTGCACGTAATGCCGTGATCGAGGATTATGCAACTGTGTTCGACGAAGCCGGTATCGCAGTGGCAGCATTCCTTACTCCTGCCGCAGCCATCTACTCAGCACTCCGTATCCTCCAGGTTCCTCCAGCCGATCAGTTCTTGGCTATTCACGAGGATTCCAGCGGACTTATTGTCTATGGCGAAACAAACACTCATCCAATTTATTGCGTGCGTTTCCCGGATGCTTCTGCCCGCTCCATTTCTTCTGCCAGCGCTCAAATTCGGCTTCCAGAAGACGCTCCTGTTGCCCGCCTGGCCTCATTACTTCCACTTGCCGAACGTCTCGAAATCTGTAGCACTCTTTCTTATGCGGCATCCCTGGTCTCAGCCCTCCCATCTCAGTCGCTCAGTATCAATCTTCTGCCTCTCGACCGGCGCAGAACCTCTTCGCCATGGCGATGGGTGCCCACTTTCATCCTGTTGATCCTGCTTATTTCGCTCGGCCTTGCCTTCGCTTATTACCAGGACTATGAAAACCAGCGACTCCTGACCCGATTGGATGCCGAAATTTCCAGCCTCCAACCTCGCCTCAACAGCATCCGCACTCTTGATTCCCAAATCTTGACTGCACAGCAAAAGTTGCAATTTCTCACCACCTTTGCCTCTTACCCGCAACACGATCTTGACAGCCTTCGCGAACTCACCCGCATCATGCCTATGACTTCTTATGTCTCCCGAATGGATCTCACCCGAACTGACATTGGCATCTCCGGCGAAATCGACCAGTCTATGGAACTCTTGAAAATGCTGGACTCCTCGCCATTCTTTAAGGAATCGGAATTCACCTCTTCTCCTTTACGAACCCAATTGGGCAAAGAGGTGTTCCAGATCCGTGCTAAACGTGAACTTCCTGTTGCCGTCTTTGTTGCACCAAATCCTGTTCAGCCGCCCGCTAGCGTTTCTCCTGTGCCCAAAATTACTCCACCTCCGCCATTGCCACCTGGACTTAGACCATGATCGAAAACCTCTCAGAACGCGAACGAAAACTGCTGATTGCCTTGGTTCCGGCCCTTCTCGTTACCGCCTTCGTCTTTTTTTGGACTGAGCCATCGGCTGGTGCCCCTCCAGTCGTCGATACCGCCGCTGCGATTGAAGTAGCCAAGCTTCGTCTTGATCGTGCCCGCGCCACCTCTGCACTTTTGCCTTCCCGCCAGGACGCCCGCAAGCTTCTGGAAGCAAGCCTCGCTTCGGCAGAGAAACGCTTTATCATCGCCGATACACCGGCTCAGGCTCAGGCTCAACTAAACCAGATTTTTCGTCGCATCGCCCGCGCTCAGGGGCCAGCCGTCGAAATACGCGGGATGGATATCGGCTCCATCCAGCCAGTTAACGCGTACGCTGAAATCCTGCTTAGCGTGAATTTTGATTGCCAGGTGGAAGGCCTCGTAAATTTGCTCACTGACCTCTCAACGCAGCCGGAAGCTCTCGGCTGGCGTGATCTCCGAGTCTCTGCCACAGACTCTAAACAAAAGCGCCTGAATGTCACTTTGACCTTCATCGGTCTCACTCAGCCCAAGCCAGCCCCGAAGCAGGGCACAGGGAGCAGGGGATGAAACGCTCGATTGTCTTACTGAATCTTCTTCTCATTGCAACCTTAGCTGCAGGCTCTTACGAATTGCGCCGCCGCTGGCTCGAGGCACGCGCCCGCGAAGTGCGTATGCTTGCCGTTCAACCCACTGCTGCTCCTCTTGCTGCTCAGTTGACTCAAGCGCCTGCCCCACCTCCACAGAAGCTCCAGTCCGTTCAATATTTTGAAGTGGCCGAACGCTTCCTTTTCTCTCGCGACCGCAATCCAAATGTGGTGATCGAGCGAAAACCTGAACCCCCGCCAAAGGTCATGCCAAACTTTCCGTCCGTATTCGGCGTCATGGATATAGGAATGGGCCCAACTGTATTCATGTCCGTAGATCGCGCCAGTCAGCAAGGCTACAAGCTAGGTGACAAGATCGGTGAATTTACGCTTATCGCTGCTACCCAGAAAGAAATCACATTCGAGTGGGAAGGCAAGCCAATCAAGAAGTCTCTCGATGATCTGCGAGCAAAGCCACAAGAGATCGCTGCTGCACAGGCTCCAGTTGAGCGCATGAACGCGAATGTCAACAATTCGCCTCCTTCCGCTCCCATTCAGCGCCTTCCGGAAAATGTTCGCCCCGCCCCAGGCGTGGATATCGGTGGAGGCCGCAAAGGTTGCCTGCCCGGTGATTCTTCGCCTGCTGGCACCGTAGCCGATGGCTACAAGAAAGTATCTACTAACTACGCATTTGGTCCCATCTGTTATTGGGAATCTTCACGCTAATTGCCTTTGGAGCATAATATGAAAAATCTAAAATTCTTCCTCTTCGCGCTTTCACTTTCCTGCGCCTCTGCGCAGTCGAATTCAGCCCCGGCGCAGCCCGTTGCTGCCTCCAAGCCAGATCCAAAAGTAGCCCCAGTCAAGCGCCACCCTGACGGACGTCCCCTTGGTATTCCCTTCTCAGCTACTAAGATTTCCGACGCCGCCTGGCGTGTCGTCGAAAACGGCAAGCCCGTGGTCTACCGAAGTACCGCCTTCGGCTTTACCAAATTAAGTGAGGAAGAGAACGGCAAAATTCAGCGCATGATTAACGGCAAGCCAGATGAAGCCACTGAAATACCCGTTGGACTGTCGGTAGTCGAAAAAGATGGCAAACTGCTCTTTAAGCGCATCACACCCTTTGGTAACTACGAGTGGACCAAAGAAAAGAGCGATCTCACCGCAGTTGAAAAGAATCTCTGGCTCCAGACCCAGGCCTCTTCCGCAAAGGGAGAGCCGAAAAAGTAATGCGTTTACAGATTGCTTTCCTTCTCGCCCTCACTCTTCAAGCCCAGCAGCCCCAAGCCCCTCAGGCAGCAACTCCCCAGCCTGCTGCAACTCCCCAGCCTGCTGCAACTCCCCAACCTGCTGCAACTCCCCAACCTGCTGCAACTCCCCAACCTGCTGCAACTGCTGCACAGACTACTGCCCCAGTTGCCGCGTCCGGCAACATGACGTTGAATCTCCCTTCGGCTTCACTTACCGAGGTCATCGACACCCTGGCCCGGGTTCTCAAGATCAACTACATCCTCGACCCGCGCGTCCGAGGCAACATCACGATCCACACCTACGGTGAAATCAAGTCAACCGACGTCCGCTCTTTGCTCGACACCATTCTGAGGATCAATGGCGCTGCCATGATCCAGGTGGGAGACCTCTTCCGCATCGTTCCGATCAACGAAGTCGCCCGCCTGCCGATGCCTCCTCGCACCAATGCTGAATCGAAAGATCTGGCAAACGATGAGCAGATGATCCTCAACTTGATCTTTCTCAAATACACAGCAGCGGCCGAGATGAAAACGATCCTCGCCCCCTTTCTTGGCGATGGCGGCACGCTTTCAACTTACGATCCTGCCAACATGCTGCTCTTGCTCGACAATTCTCGCAATATGAAACGCACTATGGACCTGGTTGCTCTCTTCGATTCGGATGTTTTAGCCAACCAGCGTATCCGCCTTTTTGAGCTCGAACATGGCCGCCCCTCTGAGGTCTCAAGCGAACTGCAAACTATTTTTAAAGGTCTCTCGCTGGCAGGTAAAGCGGGAGGTGTTCAATTCCTGCCGATCGACCGGCTCAATCTCCTCATTGCCGTTGCTCCCAATCCAGGTGCATTCAAAGAAGTCGAAAACTGGCTTTCCAAACTCGACATTCCGGTCAAGCCACCGGTCGGCGGTACGGATAACTATGTCTTCCGAGTTAAGTACGGCAGGGCAGATTCACTGGCTCTCGCAGTCACAATGCTCTATGCCACTCAGCAAGACAATCCATACGCCATGATGACCACCATGATGACCATGATGATGATGATTCAAATGACCAGCCAGCTTTCGCAGTACACCAATAATGCAGGAAGTGGCGGTGGTGGCGGCGGCGGTGGCAGCGTTACTGGCCTGGGCGGCGGCGTTACCGGCCTGGGCGGTGGAATGGGCGGTGGAATGGGTGGTGGTATGGGTGGCATGTTCCCAGGTATGGGTATGGGCATGGGAGGTTTTGGTATGGGCGGAATGGGCATGGGAGGTTTTGGTATGGGCGGAATGGGAATGGGTGGCTACGGAATGGGCGGCCAACAACAGGGCGCCACTCTCGGGGGCACCCCAGGTTCCGGTCGTCCCGGAGATGCTACCGGCAGCTTTGTCGGCCAGCAGGGATCAGCAATGCCAGCAATGCCCAGAGTCCCCAAAATTGTCCCCAACCCTTTCGACAATTCGCTTCTCATCCAGAGCACACCTCAAGAATATGAGCAGATTTTCAAGCTCCTCAGCCGTCTGGATATCCCTCCGCGCCAAGTCCTCATCGAAGCGCGAATCTACGAAGTCAGTCTCACAGGTGCTTTCTCTGCGGGCGTTCAGGCTTTCCTGTCACAACGTCGCGCAGGTGGCACGGCCGGAGCTGCCGCACGGCAACTTCTCGCCGATTCCACTGGCTCAGGTATCAACCTCACCGCTGGTCTGCTCGTTGGCAAGTCCCGCGAACTATTAGGCTATCTCTCCGCTCAGGAAGACGAACGCCGCGTCAAAGTGATCAATGCTCCACAGATCATCGCCACAGACAATATTGCTGCCAGTATTAATGTCGGCCAGCAAGTCCCTACGCTCACCTCACAGGCCGTCGCCGCAGGTGTTCAGCAGGGCGGAAACTCGGTTTTCACCAATCAGGTTTCCAGCCGCAACGCCGGCGTGAACCTCGCAATCACCGCAAGAGTGCTCCCCAGCGGCATCGTTACCCTCGTTATCAACCAGGAACTAAGCTCGCCGGTTGCCCCGGCAGCAAGCTCCGCAATTCAGTCGCCCTCATTTTCGCAACGCTCGGTTCAGACCCAGGTCACCGTTCAGGACGGCGATACCATCGCCATCGGCGGCATCATGACCGAATCCGACACTTTTTCTACCTCTGGAATCCCCACCCTCCACAAGATACCGGTGATAGGCAATCTCTTCGGGAGCCGCTCAAAATCAAAGGAACGAACGGAACTTGTAATCTTTATGACCCCCAGAGTGATCTACGATATCCCGGAGATCATCGAGGCAAGCGATGAAATTCGGGGCCGCTTCAAGCGCCTGAACAAAATACTGAAGGATCAATAATTCTCAAATCGAAACTTGGGTCTTCTGGCGCGTGTTAGTCTACTTTTCGACCTCAATGCGCCAGACTTCTCTCCTTACGCTGCTGACTCTCTCAGTCTGCTTCTCTCAAACAACCGCCATTCAGGTTGGAGATGGGGCTACAACCCCAACAATCAGGGAGGAGTTTCTTGCTGCTTTTCAGCGTGGCGCATTCGTTAACACCGTTGCTCTTCCGCCGGTGACTGAAGTAGTCAGCTATGGCACTGGTGGCTTCCGTCAGGAATTTCTCGACGTCGCAAAAACCGGCCTCAAATCCGCACTCATCCGCCCTGCTGTTCCTGATCTCACTCTCGGCGTCAATAACGCCGTCCGTCAGGTCAGGCCTCCCATTTATGCGATTTATACCCAATCGAGCATCGGCGTCTCCATTGCGGGCTTTCCGAAAATGGACACAACCCGCTTCAACGCCCTGTTGACCGCCCAGTCCATCAGCTTCTCAAGCGGCTCCTACCAGACCTTCGACAAAGGCTTCGGAATCTTTGTTTGGGATTTACCTCCTCTCGATGGCGGCTCTGATACCCGCTTCAATATCGTCGAGCCCATCTTTACCCGCTGGAACTCAATCGGATTGGATCAGATCGGCCCGCCGATTCTTTCCCTTATCTCAGCAACTTCCCGCTTCGCCACCAAGGCCAACTACCAAACCTTCACCAATGGTGCCATTTACAACATCACCTCAGGCTCCCTGAACGGAAAAGTGATTTTCGTCCGTAAATCCGTTCAGACTCTCTACGAACAGAATCAGGGGCCGGCCGGCTTCCTCGGCCTGCCAATTGGTGAAGAAACGATCATAGCCGATGGCCGCCGCCGCCAAACCTTTGAAGGTGGCACCATGGAATACGCAATCAACGGAATACCAATCCTCAAAAACGCCATAATTTCCGTCACTGTGGCCGCGGAGGATCCCATCCGCCTCACTGCCGGACAAACCCGCTCACTCACTGCTGTGCTTCAAACCAACGCTGCCGAATATGTCACCGATCGCGAGGTTTTCTGGTCTACCTCAAATGGCCGGGTTGTGACAATCACCGGTACCGGACCCATTGTCACAATTCGTGGCGTGTCTGGGGGCTCCGCAATCCTTACCGCTACCAGCGAAGGCAAGACCAGCAACCGGATTACGGTTTTTGTTGCTTCCCAGTGCTGCGCCATCGGCGAAGGGGCTCCTTCTCAGGCCGTCTCTCAAACTTTTCTTGATGCAATTCAGCGCAACCGGATCACAGTTCGAACTCCTGTCGCTTCCCCGGTTCGTCGTGCCGGTGTTGGATACCAGCAAGAAGCCATCGCTTTGCCCTCAGGCAATCGTATCGTGATTCTCAAGGCCGACTCAAGCCCCGTCGCCTACCTTCTCTCGGGTCCTTCCCTCGCTTCTTACGAGGCACTGGGCGGAGTTTCTGGCGTTTTGGGCTTTCCGGTTTCTGATTCCAACAACAATGGAACCCAGCGCTTTGAAAACGGTGCACTCGCCGGTTCACCCCTCAGACTTGTCTCAGGCACCATACTCACGCGCTGGCTTGCCTTGGGCGCAGATTCTGGCGCTCTCGGGGCACCCGTCTCAGAGCGTTTTTCCTCGATTACCTTCACCGGTACCCAGGTCGCCAGCCAGGTCTTCAAGTCTGGTGTTCTGTTTGAATTCAGCCTTGGCATCCTCTCTGGGAGAGCCTTCCTAACCACCGGCCCCATCGCCGCCAAACATCTCGAATTAGGCTCTGCTTCCGGGTCAGTTGGAGCGCCACTGACTGACGAATTCCTGACTGCCGGCGCATTTCGCCAGGAATTTGAAGGGGCGTTCCTCGAATATATCCCTGGCGGCCCAGTTCGCGTGATCGACAAAGAACGCCGGCCAACTCTCACCATCACTCCCTCTTCACTCCTGCCCGGAGCACGCTACCGTGTGGCCGTTGGTGGCTTTCCGGCCAGCGCCCGCCTCCGCGTCACTCAAGGTTCCGGCACAGCAGCCGATAGCTTCGACTTAACTACCGTCAATGGGTCTTTCATCTGGGAGAGCATCGTTCCCTCAAATGCCCGCGCCGGCGTTGTAATTCTGCGCGCTACCAATACCAATTCGTCACAAAGCTTTGCCGAAGCAAACTATACCGTGCGCTCCCTTGCGGAATTACGCCCTGCTTTGACCAGGATCTCCGGCGATTCCCAGGCCGCTGCTCCGGCCACTGTCCTTCCACTGCCGATTCGCGTCCAGCTTCGCGATTCTTCCGGCAGCCCCCTCGCAGGCGTTCCACTTCGCTTTGAGGCATCCCCCGGCGGCGCTATTATCGACTCAAGCTCTGCTACTAGCTCCGAGGGCATCGGTGAAGCCAGGCTCCGGCTTCCGGCCCAAAGCGGCATCTCACTCTTTTCTGTCGAAGCAGGCGGCCAAACTACTACCTTCTCGGCTCGTGCCTCTGAACAGGTGCCCACCGACTTTCCCCGCATCACTCAGGCTGTCGATGGCAATCTCGGCAACTCGACATTGCCTCTGGCCCAGAAGGGCTCTCTCGTGGCTGCACTGGCTGGTCTCGTCCGCTTCTACCAGCAGCGGGGCGTGGCTCCCTCCGATAACGGCCTCGCTGATACCGCCTCCCTCAATAACTATCTCCGCGCTTTTTGCACAGTAGATGCCGCTGGCACCCAAATTTGCGACGGTTTCCTCGATCCTGGTCCAGGTGCTGATCCACAAGCCAACCCATTCCGGACAGTCGATTTCGCCAGTGGTGCTCTCAGTCTGGCTTTTCCTGAACCCACACTTGCCGCCATTCGTGAGGCAATTGCTTCCTCAGGGCCTGTCGTCATCGGCCTCAACCTTTTGCGCAACGGCCAATCCGTCGGCGTCCATTTTGTTACTGCATTCGGGATCTTCGCCGATGCCGATCTGGCTATCAGCGACCCCAATCCTCAGTTCGCATTAACCCGCCTCAGTCAATACACAACCGGCTTCACTGCTGCTGCTGCAAACTGGCAGGCTAGCCCCATTGCCGCCATACAGCTTCTCCCTCGTACCTCAAACAGTGCCGCTTTCTACGCCTTCTCTACCGCCGCTTTCGAAGTCCTCAGCCCCGCAGCAGGCTGCTCCCGCCCCTTGTCTTGGCCTGCCAGCTTTGCCAATCTCACATCCACCACATCATCGCTGAACCTCAGGCTTCAGAGTTGTGATGGCGCTGCACCTTTCTACCAGGCCGCCCTTCCGTCCCCTCCATTCCTCTTCTCCCTGGTCAGCCTTACCAATCCTCCCGCACAGTCCGTCGTCAGCGCAGCCGATGCCACCGCCTATCGAATCTCGAGGTCCACCTCCGACGCCTGGGCTCTGACCCCAGAGCAAATCTCCGTGAACTCCTCAGCCATTCTCAATGCCGCAACTTTCACTTCGCGAATTGGGGCGGGAACCATCATCAGCATCTTCGGTAACGGCCTCCCGGTCCGCGCTGGCGCTGGTTCATCGGTAGAGATTAATGGACAGACTCTGCCTATCTTCTTTTCCAACGGCTTTCAGCTCAATACCGCAATCCCCTCGGCCATCCCTCCAGGGCCGGCTAGCCTCAATATCCGGTCCCCCTTCGGTGAATCCTCAACGCAAATCGAAATCCCCGATCAGGCCCCCGCTGTTTTTCTTGTAAACGCTCGGGGTTCTGCCGCTCTGCTCAATCAGGATTCAAGCCTCAACTCACCTTCCAATCCCGCTGTTCGCGGTCAGGCAGCAGTGCTTTTCGCAACCGGCCTCGGGCCTGTTCGCCTTCAACCCAGCGGCCTGAGCACCACCAACAGTCCTGTCCTGGTTGTGGTCAACGGAAGGGAGCTCACCCCATTTTTTTCGGGCCTCGCCCCAGGCTTCATCGGGCTCTACCAGATCAACTTCAGCCTCCCGGTGAATCTTCCGCCCGGCCTAGACCAACAGGTACTACTCCGTTCGGCAGGCTTGGATTCCAATTCTGGATTAATGTCCATTCGTTAATGTTTGTGTTCAGGTGGTGGGACATCTGTGTCGCAAATCGCATCGAGCTGTGTCAGATTGACTCAGCACAGGTGCAGGAACGAACCTAACCCAAGCGCTTTCAGCCATTTGCTGATATTTTAGCTTGACTACTGCCTTGTCATTCTGATAAAAGTGGTATGTCTGCAAAGAGACAGGCGGCTTTCATCACAGCGACGTGGATCCCGCGAGCACAGAGTTTATAGTTTTACAAAGAAGTCGCTTCGGCTTGGAGTCGTAGTTTAGTTTGAGTCGTAGTACAAAAGCTGTAACAAGAGGCTCAGGTTGAAAAAGAACTTCCATCAATTCAAAAATAAGAAAACACTTCACAAGGAGAAGGATTAATGTCGCATTTCCGTAAAATGCTTTTCGCCGCTGCAGCTGTTGCTTCCTTTATTGGAACCAGCAATACCGCTAGCGCACAACCTTTCGTCTGCAATACCAGCTTTTCGCCCCTCGTCGTTCGCGTCGAAGGTCTTCGTGAGCTCGTAGGCGATATCGTAATCACCTGCACCGGTGGTGTTTCCATCGGCACAACCGCCGTACCGGCTCTTTCCTCGAGCGGTTCGACTCCCCCTGTCACTTCGACTGCCTCTGGCGTCGTAGCGGCTCCTGGCTTCGGCGCTGGTGCTGGCTTTGTGGCCAGCACCAACCCCACTGTTCCCGCGATCAACATCTCGGTAACGGTAACCGGTACCCGCATCACCAACCGTATCTTCGGTACCAGCAATCTCACTGATGCACTTTTGTTCATTGATGAGCCCATTGATCCTACCAGCGGCGCAAGCACAGTTCAACAGAACCCTTGCCTTCGCACTGGTAGCACTGTTGGCACGGCTGGCGTTTGCACTGGCCAAAACTACTTCTTCGCCAATGGCGTAGCAGTCGGTTCTGGCTATACAACCATCCCAGCTTCTGGCGATGTTGCAGCTTCAGAAGGCAGACCAATCAACGTCTACCAAGCCCAGTACGGCATCGGCGGCGGCTTTGCTCCTAACGAGCAGACCATCACCTTCGTTGGCGTGCCGGTCGTTCAGCCTGGCACCTTTCTCAATGCTGGTTCCCGCGTTTACCGCATCAAGAACATCCGTGTTCAGGTTGCCAACTCCTTCCAGGTTAACGGCCAGATCCAGGCCTTCATCTCGATCCAGAATCCTCCTGCAAACCTCGTGCTCAACAATGCTCAGGGTGTAGTTGGCTTCGTTCAGCGTGGTCTCTTCTTTGACACCATCTCTGGCGGACCCTACGCTCAGTGCTTGGGCTTTAATGCTACATCAGGCGGCGGCTTCCCTTCAGAAACCACTGGCTCGTCACAGACCGGCCTCTTGGTTACTGGTGCTCTCCGCTTCACTGAAGCTTACGGCGTCTCCTTCAAGCGTCGTGGCTTCGGCGGCAACCTTGATGTTTACGACTCACAGTTCAACCAGTTCGTAGCAACCGATGGCCTCTCCGGTCAGTCGGATCCTACCCGTAACTACAACAATGAGTCTGGCTTCTACAATCGCCGTTTCCCCACGATTAATAGCTTGCAAAGTGCCGGTATTGCTTCTAATGGCACTCGTCTCCGCGCTCGCTTCACTGGAATCCCCTCGCAGGTTCGTTTGTATGTTTCAGCTCAACCTGTAACTACGGGTTCAACTGGCACCTGCAGCTCATCGGCCTTCAATATCGCAACCGCAACGACCGGCACCGCAGGTCTTTGCCTCGGTCAGGGCGAAAATGTAGGCAATGCTGCATTTGCAGTCGCCGCTGTGAATGCTGACGGCGCTGCTGAAGGCTTCTCTGCCAACACCAGCTTCGCCTTCGGTGCCAGTGCCAACGCTCGCGTTCAGGGCAACACTGCACTTGGTTGGGGCGGCAATGGAGCTGCCTATGGTTCATCGAGCCGCACTGTTCAGTTCATCCGCGTCGCAACCGGTGCTGATGGCACTGGAACCTTCTTCTGGGAAGTTCTCCGCGCCGATGACAACGTCATCGACCGTTTCGACTTCCTCGTTGCAGTCTCCTTCGGGCCAACCACCAGCATCGTAACCGATGCTAACACCTCCGTCGTGGCCAACGTTTCGGGCAACTATGCTCCGATTGCTGCCACCGGTGGTACTGGCTATCCTTCGATCCCGAGCTTCGTGCTGACACAGCCCGAAGAGCTGAGGCCCATCTTATCGATCAGTAACTGCGCCACGAACTTGCTCTATCCGTTCGTTAGCTCCGTGACTGGTTTCAACACCGGTATCGCAGTAGCCAACGCTTCCAAGGACCCCTTCGGCACCGTGAACGAAACCGGCATCTGCCGCGTCTTC
>JBKJUN010000123.1:0-11755 GCA_046590555.1 Bryobacter sp.
TCTACAGGTCATGCTCGATAGCTATGATGCCGATGTCACTGATGAATTTGTTTCTCCTGTAACGATCGTCAACGCCGGCAACTCACCGGTAGGTCTGATCGAAGAGGGCGATTCCTGCATCTTCTTCAACTACCGCGCCGATCGCGCTCGCGAGATCACCGAACGGCTCACCAAGGGTAATCAGCTCCGCTTCACAATGATGACCGAGTATGACCGCACCTTTACTCATCCCTTCGTGTTTAAACCAGAATCGCACCAGAATGTTTTGGGTGAATGGTTGTCCAATCACGGTATTGCCAATCTGCGTGTAGCCGAGACGGAGAAATATCCTCACGTCACCTTCTTCTTCAATGGCGGTGTCGAGAAGCCCTATACGGGCGAAGTGCGCGAAATGGTCGCCTCACCCAAAGTTGCAACCTACGACCTGATGCCTGAAATGTCTGCTGAGGGTGTTTCAGACATTGTCGTAAAGGCGATTGAATCGAAGAAATACGGTGTCATCATCGTTAACTTTGCCAACCCCGACATGGTCGGCCACTCTGGTGTCTTTGAAGCCGCCCAAAAGGCCGTCGAAGCCACCGATATTTATGTCGGGCAAATCGAAGCCGCGCTCAAGGCTCACGGTAGTTTCGCCTGGATCATTACAGCGGATCACGGTAATGCTGAAACCATGATTGACCCAGTCACCAAGGGCGTTCATACCTACCACACCACCAACCCTGTTCCTGTTGTAATCGTTGAAGAGGCCCACAGAACCCTTCGGACGGATGCTCCAAACCTGCGCGGAAGCCTTCGGGATCTTGCTCCGACAATTCTGGATTTACTACAAATCCAGAAAGCGCCTGATATGTCCGGGACTTCACTGAGGCAATAGAAAAAAGGCCCACTCCGTTAGGAGCGGGCCTTTTTTCTTGTTGATTAAAACTTACAGCTTGGGGAGTATTACGGCATCGATCACGTGGATCACACCGTTGTCACAAACGATGTCGGCCTTGACAACATTGGCCTTGTCAACCATCACCTTGCCACCCTTGGCAGTGAGCTTGGCAGACTGACCGTTAACCGTCTTTGCCGGACCAGTCTTCACATCAGCAGCCATTACTTTGGCGCCAACAACGTGGTAAGTCAATACTGCTTTCAGCTTGTCAGGATTGGCAGCAAGCATGTCCATGGTCGCCTTGGGCACCTTGGCAAAAGCTTCGTCGGTTGGGGCAAACACGGTGAACGGGCCAGCGCTCTTGAGCGTGTCCACGAGGCCAGCAGCCTTCACGAGTGAAACCAGGGTCTTAAAGCTGCCAGCGGCGACAGCGGTGTCAACGATGTCAGCCGCAAAGCTGAAGCTCGCAGAGGTCAAAAGCAGAAAAGTAGCAAGAAACGCCTTCTTCATTGAAGTTCTCCTAATCATTTACGAAAGATCTTTCTTTCAATTTGCTTGATGAGGGGTGATCTAAGGCAGCGTTAATTTTTTTATCGGGCGCTTGCCACCACTTGTGCGAATTCCTCGCGGTCTCCGACTTTCAGGCTGATCCCTGTATCGCTCAATCCTTCTGATTTCATTGGAATGCGCAAATATCCCTGGGCCAATTCAGAATGGCTTAATTGAAGGCGATCTTCACCCAGAAACAGCTGAGCAGTATCTGCGCTCTGGACCAGTGCGGAAGAGGGGTTCCATTTCGCCTTGAGTTCATTTCCGTCAATGGAGATTTCAAAGCCGAGTCCAACAATCTCTTTTGCTGGTTTCTGACGTGCAGAATTCCACTGCAACAGCGAGACCATAGCTACGGCAAGAATCCCTGCTGCCATGACTGCAACGGCCACCTGTAGCCACGGGAAGCGGCTGGGGGTGACTTCCTCGATTTCTTCAATCAAAACACCTGGAATAGAGTCGCCAGCGGAAAATTCGTTCTCTATAGCAACTGGTTCTGGCTTCAGTGAAAGTCTCGTTGTTGGATCCTTCAATTCAAAGAGATCTTCCCGATTTCGCACGTATATTGCTGCATCGGCAGGCCGTTGATGGCTCGGACGAATGATCATGGCAAATTGAGACAGCCGATCAAAAAACTTCTCATGAAACATGACGTCATGCTCTTCCAGTTCCGGCTCGCCTTTGGTTCGTGACCGAAACCATCCCAGTAATTCCATTGATTTAACGGAAGCGTCAGTCTTTGCGTTCTCAAGGGTCTTGCGCAGTAACTGCTCTTCTTTAGAGTTCAAGTAGAAGTGTGCAGTTGCGTCTTTGCCACGAGAAATGGGGCGCCAGGTCATTACCTGTACAGACTCATCGTGACGATATCCAAACAATAGACCGCCTACATCGTCACCCTTGCCGCTGCGGCTGACGTAGGTGGAACAAGTGTAAGATCGAATCTGTTCGAGCAAACCAACCCGCCAGGTCAAATCAACGATTCCCTGCCGACCATCAAGCCACGCAGTATTCTCCGTTGCCTCTATTCTGACTTGCGGTTTTGGCTGTTCAATTGATAACGTCGTCAATCTTCAATCCCTCCAACTTGATGATTCTGAGGACTTTTTGTTTCATCAAAATCACCTATAACCAGTTTGAGGCCAATGATAGGGAAGTCAATCCGGTACCCGTACCCCCAAAGATCGGTTTACTACTAGAACAAGTGGCCCAGTACTTAATAAAGCTTAATGATGGTCGCGATGGAAGTCCTGTATTTCGTTACACTTTGCCTCCAGAGCCTTCGATACAATAATTAGGGAATTGAAATTTATGCAGACGAAACGCCTTGGAAATAGCGACTTAGACATCACCCCGTTGGGAGTTGGCGCATGGGCCATCGGTGGAGGCGGTTGGGCCTTCGGATGGGGCCATCAGGACGACAACGAGTCAGTCGACGCGATTCGCGGTGCTATTGAGGCAGGGATGAACTGGATCGATACAGCAGCCGTATACGGCCTGGGGCACTCAGAAGAAGTCGTGGCCAAGGCTGTTGCTGACTTGTCCACTAAGCCCTACATCTTTACAAAGTGCGCTCGGATCTGGAACGAAAAAGGCGAAATCGGGAAGAGCCTCAAAGCGGATTCGATCCGCCGCGAATGCGAGGCTAGCCTTCGTCGACTCAATGTCGACGTAATTGACCTCTACCAGCTGCATTGGCCTGAGCCTGATGAGGACGTCGAAGAGGGCTGGACCACAATGGCCAAGCTCAAAGAAGAGGGTAAGGTACGCTGGATCGGCGTCTCCAACTTTAGTGAGGTTCAGATGAAGCGGGCGCAGACCATTGCTCCAATTACCTCTCTGCAACCTCCCTACTCGCTGGTGCAACGAGAGATTGAGGACAGCATTCTTCCTCATGCTGCATCTACCAATGTCGGAACGCTCGTCTATTCTCCGATGAAAAATGGGCTTCTTAGTGGCCGCATGACCAAAGCAAGGGTCGAGAATCTTCCTGAGGATGATTTCCGCAAGCGCAGCCCCTACTTTCAAGAGCCTCGCCTGACTTCGACTCTCAATCTGGTGGAAGATCTGCGGGCAATTGCCGCCAAATACGATTGCAGCGTAGGCGAGCTTTCAATTGCATGGGCCTTAAGGCACCCTGCCGTAACCTCTGCCATCGTAGGTCTTCGCAATCGCGGTCAGCTTGATGGAGTTCTCAAGTCAGCTACTCTGAATATTGAGCCTGCAGATTTTCAACAGATTGAGGATCTTCTTTCCAAGCACGGACTCTAATTAAGAAGCCTTGTGACAACGTCATACCTTACAGCCCTGTCTCTTGCCCTCGATTCGATTAAAGCGCATCGCCTCAGGAGCTTTCTCACTTTGCTCGGTGTGGTCATCGGAGTTGCCAGCGTCATTCTTGTTGGTGCAGGGATTGAAGGTTTAGGCATAACCGCAGAAGAGACCACCTCCAAGGCTTTCGGCACCGAATCCTACCTGCTGGCCCAGGTTGCCAACGTGGGACGCCTTACGGCCAAGCAACGCGCTGCGCTCTTGCGCAATAACCGGCAGTTGCGCCGTGAAGACCTTGTCTATCTTCGAGCAGCTACTGGTGAGCAGGTTCAGTACAGTCCTTATTCCCAGCGACAGGACGATGTCAAGCGGGATGATCGGCTGCTCGAGGCTTGCAGCATTCTCGGCGTATCTGCCGTCCTGTCAGAAATTCGTGACGTGGGCATCGTCGATGGACGTTTCTTTACTGAACAGGAAGAACGAAACAAAAGCTACGTGGCTGTGGTGGGAGATGAAATCCGCACCTACTTCTTTCCGGGTGCCTCGCCAATCGGTCAAACGATCAAGGTGCGTGGCTATAAGTTTTTGATTATCGGAGTGCAGGAAAAGCTGGGGTCAAACCTTGGCCGAAGTCAGGACAACTCAGTTTATATCCCCGACACAACTTTTGAAAAACTCTATGGTCCTGCCAAGTCGATGAGCATTTTCGCCCGGTCCAAAGCGGGTTCTGGCCTTTCTCTCGATGAAGCCCTTGAAGTAACCCGCAGTGCCATGCGCGTGCGCAATCACCTCGGCCCCAAAAAGGAAGATAATTTTGGTTTTCTTACGCCCGATTCCATTCGCGGATTTATCGACAACATACTTGGCCTGATCCGCATCGTAGTTGTCCCTATCACTCTCATTTCACTGGTTGTGGGTGGAATCGTCATAATGAACATCATGCTCGTCAGCGTGACGGAGCGCACCAAGGAAATCGGGATTCGAAAGTCGCTTGGGGCTCGAAGCTCTGACATCCTCGTCCAGATCCTTACTGAGAGCTTTGTGATTTCAGCTCTGGGCGGATTTCTGGGAATTGCCATTGCGTGGGGTCTGGTTCTAATCGTGACCAATACGTTTGAGGTGAAGATGAGAATCACCTATCCCTATATTCTTCTGGCTGTCTTTGTCTCAAGCGGCGTAGGTTTGATTTCAGGCTGGTATCCAGCCCGCAAAGCCGCCCGTCTCGATCCTATAGAAGCGCTGAGGGCTGATTGATTCATGAGCGTTCCTGTAGCTGAAACCATCAAACTGGCGGCTGAATCTGTTTGGGCCAACCGCTTTCGGTCGGGGCTGACGATTCTTGGCATTGTCATCGGCATTACTACTGTCGTAACTGTTGCCAGCCTCCTCACTGGCCTTCGGGCCGGCATCGTCACCTTCTTCGAAGAGTTTGGTCCAGATTCCATTTTCGTCTCACGCTTTTCAGGTGATCCGAATTCTGGGGGTTCCCCAAAGGAGCAAAAGCGGCGCCCGCTTGCGCCAAGCTACGCAGAATTTATAGAGCGCACCAGTCCCGCGATTGAGCGCGTTTCCGTTTCGATCTTTATTCCTACCGTGCAAGGTGGAAGGGCCCTTTCAGCCAAGGTTCCCGGCTTTGAAAGCGATACGATTGGCTTGCAGGGCCGGTCGGCCAACTCCTATCTGGTGCAACCTCGTGAGCTTCGCGCTGGCCGAGTATTCACTCCAGATGAAGATACCCGTGGCCTG
This sequence comes from Bryobacter sp., assembly GCA_046590555.1. GTDB lineage: Bacteria > Acidobacteriota > Terriglobia > Bryobacterales > Bryobacteraceae > Bryobacter. The sequence continues at coordinate 5,441 of JBKJUN010000123.1, forward strand.
CGGGTTTGTGTCATTGGTCCCAGCGTGGCTGAGGCGCTCTTTCCTGACGGACAAGCGCTGAACAAAACCATTTCTGTCGATGGTGCTGAGTTTCGCGTCATCGGTGTTTTCGAAAAAGCCAAGGGTGGATTCTTTGGCGAAAACGGCCTGGACCGCAATATAGAGATTCCACTTGCCGTCGCGCAACAGAAATATCCATTTGCCGACAATGTCTTTCTAACGGGTAAGGCGCGAGAGGGAATGCGTGAGCAGGCTTTTGATGAAATGCAGGCCGCAATGCGCAGGATCCGTGGAGTGAAGTTCGGTGTCGATAACGACTTCAATATCTCCACAGCGGATCAAATCATTGCTCAATTCGACAAAATCACCGGCTTGATTGTCATCGTTTCTATTGCCATCTCCGGTCTTGGCCTGCTAGTCGGCGGCATCGGTGTAATGAACATCATGCTTGTCAGCGTTACCGAACGAACCCGCGAGATTGGCATCAGGAAAGCACTTGGTGCCCGCAAGCCAGATATCGTTTTCCAGTTCCTGCTGGAAGCCTCCAGCCTGACGGTTCTTGGGGGAATCATCGGTATCATCGTCTCTACCCTGGTGACACTACTGGTGGCTGCCCTGGTGCCAGCCCTGCCCAGCAGCACGCCGCTTTGGGCAATCCTTGCTGGCCTCGGTGTCAGCATCGCTGTAGGCGTCTTCTTCGGCACATGGCCTGCAATCAAGGCCGCTCGGCTTGACCCGGTCGAAGCCCTCCGCTACGAATAGCACAACCTTAGGCGTTCTTCCTGATATCTGACGAAAGTACTAGTGTGAATTAGAAGTACTGCTACGTGATTTGCTTAGTTGAAGTGAGCCGCGATTTGCCCCAACATTGAAATATCCAATGAGCCTGGAGTACTAGAACATGCACTACCAAAGTTTGATCGCCGCTAGAAAACAATTATCCCGACTCCTGGTTGATACCAGGGGACAGGATTTAATCGAATACGCCATGCTGGTGGGCTTCATGGTCCTCGCCTTATGGGTCTTTTTCCCAACTACGGTTGTGCCCTCAATTAGCACCATCTTCTCCCGAATCGTATCTACCGCTGGCGTTGCTTCCTAGGACGCAGGTACTGTTGGCCCTTCCTTCCCAAAGAGGCCCTGGTCTTCTTTGGCTGGATCAAAATTTGGATTCTCCTGCGGCATGACCGCACCAACATCCTTCCTCCACTGCTGGAGCATTTTCTGCATTTTTAGGGCTCGTCCCCTTTCTGTGCCGCTCAAATTCTTCCTCTCTCCTGCATCTTTCTCCAAATCAAATAATTCCAGCCTTCCCGTTTCATAGAATTCAATCAGCTTCCAGTTCTGTTCAATCACCACTCCACCCGGAACTCCACCTTGGTTGGAGTAATGCGGATAGTGCCAATACAATGCATCTCGCTTCAGGCTCTTTTTCTTGCCATCCAGCAGCCCAGTTAGCGCAACTCCGTCGATGCCTCGCGGTCTTGCCATGCCTAGCAGTTCAAGCACGGTAGGGTACAAATCGATTCCTGATACCCGCGCGCTGACTTCGAGCCCAGCTTTGGCCTGCCCAGTTGCCTTCACGATCAGAGGCACACGAATGCCACCCTCGTAAAGATGCCCCTTGCCCGCCCGCAACGGCTGGTTATTTGTGACTGCATCGCGGCTCTTGCCTTCGTACAATAGCCCTCCATTGTCTGAAGTGATTATCCAAATTGTGTTTTCATATTCCCCAGCCGCCTTCAGTTGATTCCGCATCAGGCCGATCTGCTCGTCAGCGATCCGCAGCATCTCGTGATAGGTACCCTCCTTCCCGGAATGCCCAGGGGCCTGCAGCGGTAGGTGGACGGCATAATTGGGCCAGTACAAAAAGAATGGCTTGCGGTCAGCAGCGGCAAAGTTCCTGGCCGCTATCCCAAGCTCAGTCGTTAGATAATTCTGTGCGTTTCGTCCCTCAAGACCGGGCAGATCGAAGGGTCCAAAATAGCCATTGGAGCCCCGCTGATTCCCACCCGTATTGTGATCAAAGCCCTGATCGGTTGGCATGTGTCCATCGCTTCCACCAAGATGCCACTTGCCCACCGATCCCGTCCTGTATCCTGCCTTCTTCAATGTTTCGGCCATCGTCACCTCTTCAAGCGGAAGAAATGTGGCCGTTTTTGGGGTCACTAGTTTTGCCGTAGGCCATTGCGGCCTGCCTGCAATCCAATCGGTCACGCTACTTCTTGGTGGATATTTTCCTGTCAGCAGCGCCGCCCGAGAAGGGCTGCAAACGGGACATGCCGCATAGGCCTGCGTGAACTTGACCCCTTCAGCAGCAATCGCATCGATATTGGGCGTCACGGGCTTGCTATTGCCATAACAGCCAAAATCCCGCCATCCCAAATCATCAAAAAGCACCAAAACAATATTGGGTTGTTTCGTTTTCGCTCCTAATAATCCGCCCGCCAGTCCAGCAAGAACATTTCGTCGTGTTTGGTTTCTCATCGCTTTGGTTTTACAGTAGTGTTATGGAAATTCAGCCGTCACCGGCGCTCGTCGAAATCGCCGTACTCGACGACGACAACGACTTCCGCAATTATATGGAAGACGTGCTGGTAGAAGATGCTCAATTTTCCGTTCATGGATTTTCTCATCCCGAAGATCTTTTCCTCGCCGCTGAACAGCGTCTACCAGATATCGTTTTGCTCGATATGAAAATGGGCGATTTTCAGGGCGAGCAGGTCCTCGATCAGCTTCTCACTCGCTGGCCAACCCTTTGCGTCATCATCGTCACCGGATACCCGTCGCTCGACGACATGCGTGCTGCCCTCAAGCGCAAGGCTTTCGACTACCTCACCAAGCCCTTCAGCCTCGCGCAACTGCGAACTACTCTTGCCAACGCCATCGAGACTTTTGGTCTCGGCCGCGCAGCCCAGGATCGCTTGCGCGAACGTCTGGGCCATCGAATCAAACTCCTTCGTGTGGAAAAGGATTGGAGCTTGAAAGATGTCGCAGCGGCAACCAAACTGAGCGTAAGTCAGATCAGTTCCATCGAGCGTGGCGCACACCTGCCTTCGCTCGAAAGTTTTCTTGCGATTTGCAAGGCCTTCGACAAGAAGCCTTCAGAGATCCTCGCCTCGATCGAGTTCTAGATTTGCGACGATAGGACTTGATGACTGCACTCTGTGAATTGGCCACAGTAGACCACGTACAAATCAGTATCCAGTCTGGTCAAACTTTTTGTCTGAATCTTGAAATAGATTTGATGGAGCTACTCCTCTTCTCGCGCCCCGGTTCGTCTCTCGGAACTATCAAAGAACTGCTCTTCGACAAATGGCATGAAGGCAAACTCCCCAAAGATCCTGGAGAATACGATAGCGTCAGCTTCGTCGAAAACCCGGTCATGATTCAGATCCAAACTGGCTGGCTCGAATGCAACGTAACCGCCACTTTGAAAATCGGACAAAACCGATTTCTCGGAGAACTCACCAGCGATCAGCTAGCCATGATGACCGGCACTGGCCCAGAAGTCGACATGCCCAATATTGAAGAAGAATGGAAGAAGCTCGACGCAGAAGAGACGGTCGACACCGAAATCGTTTTCCAGGGCATTACTCCTTACTAGATAGCATTTTCTTGATTGCCGATTCGTGTGCGGCAAAAAGAACCGCCCAGTCAAAATGCTCACGGGCCTGGCCTAATCCGTTCCGGCCCAATCTGGCGCCAAGTTCTTTATCTCGCCAAATGATTTCAATCTTCGCTGCAAGATCTTCGGCAGAACCAGGCTCGGCCAGCAATCCATTCCAGCCATCTTGAATCACACTTGGGATGCCGCCACTTGAAGTAGTCACAACGGGCAAGCCACAAGCCGAAGCTTCACACAATACCCGCCCCATCGTCTCCGCATCTCGTAGCCCCGTTCGCGGGTCGACAACCTCTCTGCTCGACAGTACGAACAAGTCGCTGGCATGCATATAATCTCTCAAACTGTCACGTCCAACATAGCCCAGCAAGGTCACAGCTTCAGACAAGCTCAGCCGGGCCACGATCTCCTCAATTCGACTTCTGCTCTCGCCCTCACCCGCGATCAGCAATCGGAGCTTCAATCCTCGATCTCTCAACAGGCTCACAGCCTCAACCAGCGTATCCAGTCCCTTCTTTTCCACCAGCCGGCAAGCCGTCAGCAAGTAGAAATACTCCTCGCTCATACCCAAATCGGCTCTAGTACCGCGCCCGTCCGCGAAGAATTGAATATCCACTCCCCCAGGCAGAATTTCTATTCGATCTCCTGCCACCTCCGCTTCCTTTAATAAGTTTTGTGTAAACGCAGAGTTGGCAAAAATCCTTTCCATGCGCCTTGCCGAAGACCGCATCATTGCCGCACGCCGTTTCAGCATCAGGCCCTCTAGTTGAGCAGGCCAATCCCAGTGTTTCCACCTGCGGTAGACTTGCCGCTCAACCCAGGCCAGATCCAGCACTCGACTACCCATCCGAAATGGCCATGCGATCCAGGGCCTCAACACATCATTTCCAGCGCTCCGGCACAGAATCGGCAGTCCCGTCTCCGCTTTCAATTCTCCGTAATACACCGTCGAGGAATAGATTAAATCTGCTTTCATCGCGCTCGCCAATTGAGCCAGCTTTCGCACGTTTGCCTGGTAGGCAACTCTCGACATCACACGATGAACTTCAAATGGCAGGTCTGGGATACCGGCTGGCCCCTCTTCCAGCCGGTAGGTGGCTACCTCTACGTGATAGCCGCGATCATGCAGCCACTGGCTCAGTTCAATGGCGTGTGTCTGCATTCCTCCAAACGAGGGCGGAAACTCCGTCAATACCAGCAACAAACGTTTAGTCATAGTTGTGGGTAATATAGGAGTATAGTTTTGAGGTTGGCTCCTGTCGGTATGTCGATGAGAATGGCTGGCGCGGATTCCCTCATGAACGATCAATAGTAGTACAGAGTTTAGGAGATATGATGACGAATATTTACGTGGGGAACCTTTCCTTCCGTACGACCGAAATCGACCTGGAAGCAGCTTTCTCTGCTTACGGTCCGGTCGACAAAGCAACGCTAGTGAAAGAGCGCGAGACCGGCCGTAGCCGCGGTTTTGGTTTCGTGGAAATGCCCAATGCCGAAGAAGCACAACGCGCTATTGTTTCGATGAATGGAAAGGACCTCGGGGGCCGTGCCCTTCAGGTGAACGAAGCTCGTCCGCGCGAAGAGCGTGGTCCCGGGGGCGGCGGCGGTGGCCGTCCTGGTGGCGGTGGCGGTTTTGGCCGCGAACGTCGCGAACCCCGCTGGTAACCTGCCAGCCTTTAAAGTCGTTTTTTACGCAAGAGCGGAGGAGCAATCCTCCGCTCTTGCTTTTCAAAGACAGGTACCAGCGTAGCCTCAATCCAGGCGAAGGCTGCCTCAAGCCCCTCCGCTTCATACAAGCGTCCGATCCGGGCTTCTACTTCTGAGGCCTCCCCCGTGATCTGCAGAAACTTGTTAGACGTCATCCGAATCGCTTTTTCGTTATTGATCCCACTACCCTCGGCGAGGATCCTCCGCCGCGCATAAAGCGACAAAACGGCATCCCCTACCCAAGCCTCTTCCAGAATCTCGCGCTGTCTCTCTTTGGCTCCCATAGCTACCTTCTGTATATTCTAATTCGATGCTTCCTCTGCTGCTCCTGTCCTAAGCCCAAACTCAAGTAATACTTTTTGGCATCGGCCAGTGATCAAATCCAGCAGTATCGGGTTCTGGCATACCTTAAAGTGGAAGCCCGTTTTTGTCATAGAGTTCATGATGTGCTGCCGGGCTCAATGGTTCTATGCCTCGAGCCAAACAGTCATCCCTGTAAGCTCGGCCCATCGCGAGCAACCGTTCCGCCACTGCTTTTTTCACCGCATTTGTATTAGATTCACCAGTCAGTTCTTCCAAACGATGCACGAGAGCTTCTGTTTCAGAATTCTTGATACTCAATGGAATGTCGAGAATGCTACCTCAATGTTCTTTGATTCATGAATGCTGTCCAAATGAGCTCGGAACACGGTTGGGGATCCGTAGAATCGCGCGCGATTCTGAAGCACAACACTCGTTGTCATGCTCATGATGCATAGGAGTATCGATGGCATCTGAAAACACTGAACAAGTCGACCAACCCGATTTACCGGGTACAGTCCAGGCGAAGACCAGCAATAGTGAGGAAAATGGTCCCTCGGCGCTCACAATCGCCTCGCACATCAACATCCGCAGCGTTGCTCTGTCAATACTAGCTGCGCTGTCTCTCTTTGGCTCCCATAGCTACCTTCTGTATATTCTAATTCGATGCTTCCTCTGCTGCT
>JBKJUN010000474.1:0-3521 GCA_046590555.1 Bryobacter sp.
AGGATGGGTGAGACGGTAACGCGACTTGAAAATATCAAACTGGGTGCTCCGCCCAAGAGTCTCTTTGAGCCGCCCGTGGACTACAAAGTGGAAGAAGTAACGAACATGAGAACGCCGATGCCCGCAATGCCGGCGATTCGCGTTCGGGAAGATCGCTAATTCTACTGCGGCTTCTTCTTGAACATGTCGAAGATGGAGTTGATACTGTCTATCATCTGCTTCGGATTATTGGGGTTGAACGATTGCAGCTTCAATTTAGCAATCGCCCCAGGATCCGGAGCCATGATGGGTTTGGCGAAGGTCCCTTTGATGCTGGCGGGGATCATGAGATTACCGTTTGGATTGGCGAAGGCGGCTGTCATGAAGCCGCCTATTTTATTGCCGCCAACCTGTTCTGAGAAGCGCTTATCGAGCACCGAAAGCAGCTTCATGTCGAGTGTCTGATCCACCAGATTCATGCTGCCTGTCAGGCCGGCTGTCAGGTTGGCCAGATCGATTTTCAGGTTTTTCGTCGTAGCTTTTCCGCCATTGATTTCAAGGTCGCCCGTCAGACCCATGAATTGGGTGAACTTTTCTGTGGCTGGGTTGAAGCCGAGGAATTTGGCAAGAGCAGACAACTCGTTGGTCAAGTTGAAGCTGGCGATGCGTCCCTGAGCAAAATTGAGTGAGATCTTACCGTTCAGGCTTTGGGCGATTCGCAAGGGATCGGCAGGGGAAAAATTGATTTGAAGATCGGCCGAGAAGGGACCGCTGACGATGCCCTTGAGCGAGGTTGCCGCAGCCAGCAATTGCGAAGATTCGATCCTTTCGAGCTTTGAATTCATTGTGTAGATGGGTGTAGCGGGACGCAAGTCGATATCCATCGAGCCGGCGTGGCGACCGCCATAAAGTGAGGCGTTGAGGGGGGCGAGCACCAGGTGACCGTCGCGAAAGCTTGCCTGCGCGGTGAGTTGCGTAAGGGTGAGTTCAGCCAGTTGCAATGTGCCGATTTTCAGAGAACCGCTGGCCGTCAGCTTGGCCGGGGAATCGCCCTTCGATTTACTTTCATGCATTAGGCTGCGGATCTCATCGAGCAGGATTCGGTCGGCTTCGAGGTTAAACTCCAATGCCGGGTTTTTGAAGTTTGAGATCTTGCAATCGCCCTGAATTCTGGATGAAGCGAGCTTGGCGTGAATCGCCGAAAGCGAAGCGGAGTTGGACTCGAAGCGAAAGTCGGTGCTGGAGATCTCGATGGGCTTTGTGATCGACGGGGACTGGATATTTGCGTTTCGAAGTGAGCCGGTGCCTGAGAATGCGAGCGGCGTCCTTGCTTCAAGTAAGCCTGAAGCTCGAATCTGAAGTTTGGCTTGACCGGTCGCTGTGATTCCCTCGACCGAAGACATCCCGTAGGCCCGCGCGATGGCAAGCAGTTCGGCGAGTTGAGCGTCTGGGGTAATGAGTGTCGCCTCAAGCCTTGGGGCAGTGGCGTAATGCGAGATGACGCCAAAGGTCTGAAGCTGAGTCGAGCCGCTTGAGATATTGGCTGGCTCAAGCATGATGCGCTCGGGTGTGAGAGCGATACTGAGCTTTGCGGTTTTGACGGGTTGTTTAATATCGCCACCTGAGACTTCAAAGCCCGTTATGTCGAGGCGGCCATTGAGAACGGGTTCTTTGGGGGTACCTGTGATTTTGATGCCGGCAACGACGTCGCCTTTTACGGCCATTGATGAATGCAGGAAGAGCGGAGCGGCATCGGCAATCGGGGATTTTGGGATCTTGACTTCGAAGTTCATTGCACTGCTTGAGACTTCGCCGTTGAGGCTTGCCTTGAGTGAGGCGAGTGTGAGCGTGAATTGCGAGAAGGTGGTTTTCCCGCTTACGCTGGTGATGGTTCCTGCAGCTTCGATTGCTTTCCCTGAAGGCATTTGGGCGGCAAGTTTCAGTGAGAAGGGCTTGCCTTGTGCGTAATCTCGAAGCTCGGCCGAGAGATTGGAGTAGAGCTCGCGCGCTGAGCCTTGGCGTTTGATGCCAAGATTTGCCTTCTCGATGATGAGTTGATTGAGGCTAAACGGATTCGGCTGGGTGCTTTGGTTTGAGCCGCCGATCGAATTGAAATTCCAGACTCCTTTTTCATTCTGAATCAGCTCCAAAATGGGTTCGATGATGCGGACACTCTGGAGTTGGAGTTGACCAGAAAAAAGTGGGAGGATGGCCGGGCGGATCTCAAGCTCAACAGCCTTCAGAAACGGCTTGCCGGAGAAAGCGGGATCGTCGGCGATGACAAGATTCTTGGCGCGAAAGCTGGGCGGGAAAAGTTTGAAGTCGAGATTTTCGATGGTCGAATTGCGGTCGAGCGCTTTGCTGAGCTGAGCGACGAGGATAGGGCTGAGCTTTTGAGGGTCGACCAGCAGGTAAAGCGCCAGGAGTGCCAGGAGAGGAATTCCCACGATCAGTACGACGAGCCGGAGATTTTTTCTCATACACCCTGAGTTTAAGCGGGCGATTCAATATTGTGCCAATGTGGAGGTGAAATGCCTAGACCTGACGTGATTGACATGAATGATTTTCCGAGCCGCCGCCCTGTGGGCAGATCGGGTGGCTTTGGCTTGGGTGGCTGGCTTCTTTTGCTATTCATTTTGATCGCTAGTGCCCGCACAATTGCCCGCACCTGGATCGACTATGCATGGTGGAATGAAGTCGGCCAGACGGAAACATGGGGGCAGATGTTGCTCTATGGCTGGTTGCCGAGCATCGCCGCAGGCTTGATTGTATTTCCGATCCTCTGGATTCTGTATTCGCGGGCCAAGGGTGGCTTGTTTCAGTGGTGGAAGGTTGGCGTCGCGCTGGTGGCTTCGCTGATACTTGGGGCGGCGCTTATTGATAACTGGACGGTCGTGCGCTACTACGGGTCTACGGCTGCGGTAGCCGATGCATGGCGCGACCCTGTCTTTGGGCAGCCGATCGGTTTCTATTTCTTCCAGTTGCCTTTCTACGAAATGCTGCTTGCCTATGTGCAGGGGATTCTGGTGGTAGGCTTTATTGTCTACTGGGTGGCAAGCCGCTTTGATCACTTGCGTGACAGGATTTCGCGGATGCAGACTCAGGACGGGATTGATCTGCGCGGCCTCAATCTAGGTGAGGCCTTGAGCGGGCCTTCGATTCGCTTTGCAGTGGCTTTGTTCTTCTTGCTGCTCGCGGGACGGGCTTATTTGAGTCGCTATGATGTCTTGTTTGAAGATCACGGCTTTCTGGTTGGGGCCGATTATGTCGACGTGAATATTGTTCTGCCGATGATCTGGGGCTTGGTGGGGGCTTGTGTCGTTGGGGCCGCGCTGGTGATGGCTCGCAAGATCGGGTTGGCCGTGGCGCTGGTAGTGCTGGTTTATGTCACAAGCGGGATTGTGCCGCGGGTGGTGAATGCATTGAGTGTCCGGCCGAACGAAATCTCTTTACAGAAGCCCTATATCGAGCGTCACATCGAGGGGACTCGAACGGCGTTTGGGTTGTCCAGCCAATTGAAGGAGCGGGATTTCCCGGCGAAG
>JBKJUN010000795.1:0-2856 GCA_046590555.1 Bryobacter sp.
CCTCCTGCAATCCGCCTTTTGGTTCTTCTACGCCTATTGGTTCCGCGAGTACAAAAAGGACGTAAAGAACCTCTCCCTCCAGGCCATTCAGAACGCTGCGATGAACACAAAAGATACCGGATCCCAAGCCCTCGCCAGCGATTCGCAAGACCGTCTCAACATCATCATGTCCGCTCTCACTGGCAACGACTATGCCACAGTGCTGATCGAAAACTTCCCCTCAACCAACATAGCTATCGAATCCTTCGATCTAAACGAAAAAGCCCCAGCCTCCAGGAGCCTCGCATCTCGATTCGCTGCCTACAACAAGCCACGCTCAGATTAGCGAGCCAGCACGAGAACACCCCACGGCGAACCCGGTGAAGCAATCCGCTTCACCACCGCACGCGTCGCAACATCAATCACCGTAATGTCGTTGCCCGGCCCATTGGCCGTAAACAACGTCTTCCCGTCAGGCGATAGCCCCAGGCCCCAGGGCCTGCGCCCCGCCTCTACTTCGCCTTCCACCTTTCCTGTCGCGCCATCGAGAAAGAACACTTTCTTCCCGCGTCCCGTGCTTACAAAAAGCGTTTTCGCATCGGCAGACAACAAGACCTTCATCGGCTTCACCGCCCCTGCCTCACCCAACTGCACCGTCTGAGCCACAGCCTTCTTCGCGATATCGATCATCACGATCGTGCCATCATTTTCGGCATTCACCCAGGCCCTGTTCATATCCGGCAAAAACGCAATCGACCGCGGCCGCCGCCCCACCTTGATGTTCGCTACCAACTCACCCTTGGCCGTATCAATCACTGCCACCGTCCCGGCATCCTCCGACGTCACCAGCACCAGCTTTCCATCCGGGCTCACCGTCACCCCTTCAGGCTCCTCACCCGTCTTGATCTCCTTCACGATCTTCTCCGCAGCCAGGTCAAGAATCGAAGCCCCGCCGACATCCTCGTTCGAAACATAGAGCACTTTGCCATCCTTGCTCAGGTCGAACTCCTCAGGGTCAGATCCACTCTTGATCACTTTCAACAACTTCTGCGATGCCACATCAAAGACACCAATACCGTCGGCATTCTTGTCGGGAGGCGGCAGGGTGCTCTCATCCACACCCGGTCCCGCAATGGGCGACCCGCTCAGCGCCACATAAATCGTCTTCCCATCCGCACTCGCGTGGATCCCGCGCGGCCGCTTCCCCAGAGGCACCTTCGCTTCCACTTCCATCTTGTTCGAGTCGATGATCGTCAGATCCCCACTCACCTCATTGGTGACGTAAACCCGGTACCCGCCCGGCTTCTGCTGACTGCACCCAACCAGAAATACAACTAGCGCTACAAGAAGTGATCGAATCATGTCGATCATTATTTCACTGTCCGTTGAAGCTAAACTCAAGCCGGGCCTTGGTGCCACTTGTGATCACCAAAGACTTTTCCTGCAGCCCCAACTTCTCGTGCCAGGCCACCACCTGATAAGTCCCCACCGGCAGGTCCTTCAATTCGAAATTGCCGTCTCCGCCAGTCACCGCAAAGTAAGGGTGATCCACCACACCAATCCACGAGCGCATCCATTTATGCACGTTACACTTCACCCGAATCATCACCTCCGGCTGCGCGAATCGCCGTGACAACGGCTCATCCTCTGGTGCCTGGCTTTGATTCCACTCCCGGTTCACCTTCGCCTCCGGATGAATGTTATGCGTCACCGGATCTGAATTCGTCACCTGCAATGCCTGCCCCGTCTGCATCCCGATCATGCGCGGCTCAAACCAGCAACCCTTCTGATCGATCTTCACTGCGGTTTTTGGTGCTTCAAACTTCTTCCCCTCAAGCCCGCTCTTCACATAGACAAAAACATTGGCCAGCGTCCCTTCCGGGCTCACCACAACAGGCTGCTCCTCGCGCGGTGCCTCGGGGTAAAGCTTCAAACACTGTGGGTCCTGATTCATATCAATCACCACTGCCTTCGCGGCCTGCCCCGAAAACTTCACCTGCCCCGCAACACTCCCCGGAGGCTCCACAGTCTTCGGCGCACACCCGCAAATGAACAACACCACAGCAAGCGTCCACTTCATTTCGACTCCACTCCATTCAACGATTCAAGAAAGGCCACCAAGGCATCCCGCTCCTGCCCGCCCAATTCAATCGGCCGAATCTGCGGATCCAGATGCTCATTCGAATTCCCGCCACCCACATAGAAGTCCACCACCTGCTTCAGGGTCTTCAGACTCCCGTCATGCATATAAGGCGCGGTCCGCGCTACGTTACGCAAGGATGGCGTCCTGAACTCACCCTTGCCTCTCCCCTGATCCACCAGCACTCCCTCAGCATTCACACCCACCCCGATATTGTGAAACTGCCCATCCGTAAACAAAGCATCCTTCGGCCCGATCGTATGGCAGATCACGCAGTGCCGGCCAAATACCTTGAAGCCTTCAATTGCCTCCGAAGACAACGCCGATTTTTCGCCGCCATAGGTGTAGCGATCAAACGCCGAGTTCCCGCTCAGTAGAGTCCGTTCATAGCTGGCGATTGCAAAAACCACCTTCTCCAACGTCAGCTTCATCGGCCCATATTCGGGGTCCGCCGCCAGTCGCGCAATCAACAGCTCCGGCTTATGGTTCATCTCAAGTTCATTACCCATCGGCCCTGCGGCCTGTTCTTCAAGGCTTCCCGCTCGCCCATCCCAGAACTGCACTCTCCAGTAAGCCGCATTCAAGACAGTCGGAGCATTGCGCTTCCCTGATTTGCCTCCAACCCCCACCGACACCTTGCGAGCATCGGCAAATGCAGTCTCCGGGTTATGGCAACTGGCACAAGAGACAGTCATGTCCAGCGACAGCTTCGTATCAAAAAACAGCTTCTTGCCGAG
>JBKJUN010001004.1:0-4849 GCA_046590555.1 Bryobacter sp.
GTAAGCCCGGCGCTCCCTCTCCTCTTCAGGGCGTTACCTACAACCAGAACGGCAACCCCTCGATCTTTCAGAACACCGGCGTCATCAGCTCCTTCCAGGGCCAATACCCCGGCACCACTGGCGAACGCGGCATCGTCCGAGCCGCTGGCTCCACCAACTTCGACATCTCGGTTGGCAAGCGTTTCAAGATGCCTTTTGAAGGCCACACCCTGCAGTTCCGGGCTGAAGCCTTCAACGCCTTCAACAACGTAAACTTCACCAACGTGTCGCTCAACCTGACGCAGCCCGCCAACTTCGGCCAGTTCACCGCCGCAGCCGACGCCCGCGTCATGCAGTTCGCTCTCCGTTACGAGTTCTAAACAACTCTACAGAACCTCAGGCCCGCAGCCGATAAGACTCTTAAATGTCGTCATCGGCTGCGGGCAAATTTCAAGACCACTATAAAGTCCTCGGGATCGACCCCAAATCGACTCTCGACATCATCCAACAGGCATACAACGCCCTCAAAGTCGTCTATGCCCCCAACGGCACCGGCCCAAGCCACGAAAAATTCGACGAGATCACTCTCGCCATCGAAGTTCTCTCCGATCCTGTTGGCCGCAAAATGTTCGATTCCGTTCGCGGTGGCGACGACGAGCGCGACATCTCGTTTTCCGGCATGGACTTTTTCAACAGCCTCCAGAGCGAGCGCGATCGCCGCATGACCATGCTCTGCGTTCTATATGACGTCCGCCGCCAAAACCCCCGCGTCCCTCTGCTCACCATGCGGCAGTTCGAGCAAATCGTCGACATGACCGAAGAGCAAATCCAGATGGCTCTCTGGTATGCCAAAACCCTCGGCTGGGTCTCGGTAGACGACAAAAGCAAAATGCAGATCACAGCCGCTGGCATGGACTTCCTCCAGGCCAATGCTCCAGACCCTGCTAGCATCTGGCCCTTCCTCAAAAATCCCTCCGGGCCTCGCCCGGAGGCTCAGGTACCTACTCCTGCCCCAGTAGCCGCCCAGGTTGCTGCTCCACCACCTCCACCTGCGCCAGAGCTCCTTGAAATTGAGGCTCTCTCCAACGCAATTCGATCCTTTGGCACCCCAACTCCCGGCCCTACTTTGGTCACAGAAGAACCCAAGCCCAAGTTGATGTCGCTCATCCGCCGCACTCAAATCGCCATCACTGAAGCCTGACTTTTCAAGGACGAACTCGAACCGCGCAGCGCACCACTATCGTCCAAAAAGATTAATGAATCGCATCGACACAAACAGCGCTCCCCGTCCCTCGCCACGCACGCCTCGCAAATTCCACGCATAGCCAAGATCAAAACTCACACTGCTGGCCAGCGTCAGCCTCACTCCTCCCCCCGCCGAATACCGCGCCACATCACGCCCCACTCCAATCCTCCCGGCATCAAACACAACAATCGGGCTCAGCGCAAACGCATTCATCTCATCCATCACACTGCCAATCACCACACGCGGAAAAGCTAGCTGCTGCTCTGCCAACCTGCGCGCCTTCTTGCGGTCAATCCGGTTCACGCCTTCCTCAATCGCCTTTCGCTGTGCTTCCAGCTTTGCTCCCAACTCGCTCATCTGCGGGTCCTTTAACTCCTCCATACAAAGTTGCTGAATGGCCGGGATATTCGCCTCATCCGGATCCTCTTTAATAAACTGGCGCCACAACGTATTCTTGCCAATCTCCTCCGTCAACCCCACCAGATCCCCAACCCGGTCTGCGCAATCAGACCCGCTCTTTCCAAGCTCCTCCAGCCGCGTTTCCATCGCCGCCATCACCCGCTGAAACGGCTCCTTCCGGTCCCGCAAGAGCTCCAACTGCGCCGGATCCTTCAACTGATTCCCAATATCAAAGGTAGTCAAAGCGACGTCGAGCCCCTCGTCGATCTTCTCCCGCAACTCCATGTCCCCACTCGCCTCCCGAGGCACAATCGGCAACCCATACAGCGGTATCCCAAGCGTCAGATTCACCACCCCAAACTGCCTCACGCCCATCCCACTTCCCAATCGAAAAGCCGGAACCCCGCGCATCACCGGGTTCGACCGGATCTTCCATCCACTCATCGTCACAAACGGCGTCTCGACATTACCGCCATAAAACCGCTCAGCCACTGGTGTCGGCCCCAGTTCCACCAAATGCCCCGCCTGTACCTTACCCTCAAACTCGATCGCCCGGTGCGCCGCAGGCAACCACCGTCGCTCGTAAACCACATCCACTACTTGCTTGCGATAATCCACCAGCCGCCCACTCCCGGTTCTCCCCAGTTGAATCCCGTAAGTCGCCGCCAGTGCTTGTCCTTTACGCCGCAACGACACTCCTCCAAAACTCTTCCAGTGGGCAACCTGGGCACCTGCAAGCCCAACACTCTCCAATCGTCCACCCTCAAACTGCGAACCTATCCGGGCCGCCACACCCGTCCTCCCCATCGGCGCACTCACCAGCGAGACCTGCCCCACAGCCAACCCTGACCTCAGCCGCAACAAACCATTCGGCCGGTCCACATAATCAAAGCCACCACGCAAGCCAATTTGCCGCCACCATCCTTCACTCGCCTCACGCTGCATCGACAAAGCCCCCCCGGCCACCAGGCTCTCGCGAGACCCATACCCCTCAATCCCCACCCGTAGCCCCGTCCCCGCCTCCAACCTGCCGCCAGCCATCAAGCCTTGCGAGGCGTCATAGCCAAACCCCGGCGTCACCCGCAACCACTTCTTCGCTGGCCGCAACGCCAGAGCATCGCCCGGGTTCACCCGTTCCTCACGAGCCTGCTCCAGATTCCGAATCGGCCCGAGCGGAGCCTTCACGGTAAACACCCGAAACTGAACCGTCAATGTCTTCTGTTCGCAATCCACCACCCGCAGTATCACAATGCTCAGCCCAACGGGAGAATCAAACAGGGCGGGCGCATCAATCAACGCCTGTCGCAGCGCACCCTGCGCCTTCTTCATGGCGTCCAGTCGAAATGGTTTATCCTCAAGTTCCCGCATCGCCAAGGGCGCGAGCCGCAACAACCAAAACCCGCTCAGTTCCACCCGGCGCGTCTGATAACCCTCAGTCTCAAAGAAATCAAAACCTCGATCCGGACACGCCTCCCCCCAGGCAAAACCCGTCAAACTCAGGGCAAGCAGCAGCCCTCTAACTGACCTTCGAAAGCGTACGCTCAACCGCTGCCTCTACCTTCTCCTCGGTCGTCTTACCGTCTTTGAATCGCTTGGCTGTTACAGCCGCCGTGCCCAGCACATGCTCCACTTGCGGCGCACTCATCTTGCCCTTCTTGGCCACCGTCTCGGCCTGCTCAAAGTTGGCCGCCTTCACCAGCACAGCGTCAAACTTCACCAATGCTTCCCCAAAATCATCGGTCTTCTTCTCGCGCTCAAACAGCGAGAAAGCAATGGTCCACTTCACGTCGCCGCCATCGGCAGTTTCTTTATCCAAGCCAAAAACAACCTTGCGCAAACGATCCGTCGTCTGCACTTCAATGTCCACAGATATCGATTTCAGTGAGCTAGGCATGGGGCCAGCTTACTCAATTCTCACCTCAGCCGCAAGCTATTTAGCACCACACTCACACTGCTCAGAGCCATCGCCCCCGCCGCCACCACCGGGTTCAATAATCCAAGCGCCGCCACTGGAATCCCCACCACGTTATACACAAACGCCCAGCCCAGATTCTGCCGCATCACTCGCATCGTCTGTCGCGACAATTCAATCGCCTCGGCCACTCCCCGCAAGTCCCCCCGCAGCAGCGCTACGTCCCCAGCCTCAATCGCCAGATCCGACCCCGTCGCCATAGCAATCCCCACATCCGCCTTCTCCAGAGCAGGCGCATCGTTCAATCCATCCCCCACCATCGCAACCTTTACTCCGCCAGCCTGCAGACGCCCCACTGCCTCCACCTTGCCCGCAGGCAATACCCCAGCCACCACCTCATCAATCCCTACCAGCGCAGCCACAGCTCGAGCCGCCTCTTCGCGATCTCCACTCAGCATCACCACCCGCAACCCCATCCCGCGCAGTCTCGTTACCGCCTCACGCGAAGTCTCCTTCACCGCATCAGCCAGCGTCAACCCACCCACCTCCACCCCGTCCACCAAAACACGAACCCCACCCCGCCGCTCAGCTGCCACCACCTCCACCAGACGGCCACCCACCAAACCACTAACCCCCACTCCAGGCTTCGCCACAAAGCTCACCACAGGCGCAAGCGCAACGCCCCTCACTCGTGCCTCCTCCACAATCGCCCGAGCCAGTGGATGCTCACTCAGCGCCTCAACACTGGCCGCCAGGCCCAACACGTCGCCAATCACTTCCGTCACCTTTGGCTTCCCCTGCGTAATCGTCCCAGTCTTGTCCAGAACAACGATCCCCACCTCACCCAGCCTCTCCAGTGCCTCCCCGCTCCGAATCAGAATTCCCATCCGCGCTGCTCTTCCCGTAGACGCAAGAATAGCCGTCGGCACCGCCAGCCCCATCGCGCAAGGGCAGGAGATCACCAGCACCGCCACCACAATTACGATCGCCCGCACCAGATCCGCCCCACCAATCAATCCCCAAAGCAACCCACTCAGCAAGGCAATCACAACCACCACCGGAACAAACACCGCACTCACCTGGTCAGCCAGCGCCTGCACCGGAGCCTTGTCCCCCTGCGCCTCCCGCAGCACCCTCACAATCTGCTCCAGCACACTCTCTGCCCCCACCGTGTTCACACGAATCAGCAATCCGCCCTGCCCATTGGTAGTCCCCCCATAAACCCGGCCCCCCACAATCTTCTCCACCGGCAGGCTCTCTCCCGTCAGCATGCTCTCATCGACACTGCTGCCGCCCTCCACCACCTCGCCGTC
>JBKJUN010001044.1:0-1607 GCA_046590555.1 Bryobacter sp.
AGCCATTCCGGTTTCACTTCCGAACAGTCATCCACCAAATACGACGGAACACCCGTCTTCTCGCAAACCTCAACCAGACGTCGTGAATTCGAAGAATTCTGACTTCCCACCACCAACAGCAATTCACAAAGCGGAGCCACAGCCTTCACAGCAATCTGCCGATTCTCCGTTGCGTAGCAGATATCCTGTGCGGGAGGCCCCTGAATCAAAGGATATTTCTCTTTGAGCGCAGCCACAATATCGCGAGTCTCATCTAGTGACAACGTCGTCTGTGTCAGGTAAACAATTTTCGTCGGGTCCGGGAACGTAATCCCTGCCACATCCTCAGGCCGTTCCACCAGAAATGTGCAATCGGGAGCTTCGCCCATCGTCCCCACAACTTCATCGTGATTCGAGTGGCCAACCAGCGCAATCGAGAAGCCCTTGCGCGCATAACGCACCGCTTCCAAGTGCACCTTAGTAACCAGCGGGCAAGTCGCATCGATCACGTTAAGCTTCCGCTCATCGGCCTCAGTCCTGACTGCCGGCGCCACCCCGTGAGCCGAAAAAATTACCCGGCAACCACTGGGCACTTCTGCCAATTCCTCTACAAATACGGCCCCAGCCGCACGCAGCTCATCCACAACGTGTTTGTTATGCACGATCTCCTTGCGCACATAAATGGGCGCTCCATAAAGATCGAGTGCGATCTTAACTACATCAATCGCGCGGACCACGCCAGCGCAAAACCCTCGCGGCGACAAAAGAATGATTCTCTTGTGAACCGCAGGACTCGTGGAAGAACTCGAGTTTGGCATCGGAAACTCTATTGTAGCCGACCTTTATGGTCGTGTTCTAGATTTCAACCCGGCTGGAACCACCAATCTCTGTTCCAACACATAAACAGGCCCAGCAACTTTCACAGCATCCTTGGCTGTCGTGATCAAAATCTCCCCCTTGGCCCGCAACCCAGTCAAATCCGCTGCAACATATTCGTGATGATCCGGAAACACCACCAACTCCACCCCGCCAAGCCCCATCCGGTCCAGACTCTGCCGAAACGACCCAGGATTCCCCAAACCACAAAAAGCCACCCGCCGCCCTGTCTCTGGCAGCTCCGGCAACCGCTCCTCTGTACCAACCACAAACACCTCTTTCCCACCCAGCAATGCGGTCAACCCGGTCATCTCCACCCCAGCCCGGGCCCGCGTAATCACAAACACATCCGCCCGCCCCAACGCCGAAATCGGCTCCCGCAAAAATCCCATTGGCGGCACACCCCACCCAGGAAAGGGCCGCAACGCATCCACACAAACGATATCGAGATCCCGCGCCAGCCCCCGATGCTGAAACCCGTCATCCAGCAAAATCACATCGAGCTGCCCACGCTCCAGCAGCCGCACCCCCACCTCATGCCGGTCCGCCCCAACACCCACCGCAAACACTCCCTCCCGCAAAAACAACTGCGCCTCATCCCCAGTCTCAAAGCGGCCAGCAGTCTCCCCCGGCAAGAGCGTCACCACAGAACGGCTCTTCCGCCCATACCCCCGCGTCAAAATCCCCACCCGCAATCCATCGTTAACCAAGCTCTTCCCCAACCCAATCACCAGCGGCGTCTTCCCCGTCCC
>JBKJUN010000102.1:0-19458 GCA_046590555.1 Bryobacter sp.
GATCGGTCGCAGAAAATTTGCTGGATAAGGTCGAGTGCTAGTAGTAATCGTGTTGTCGCGATTCTGAGGATTGATGTCCAGATGATTCGCTCGCCAGGCTACCGGATTGATATTGCGAACCCAAAGCAAGTGATTCGATACTGAACCCACGTAGGTCGCCTCCATCATCAGAGTCTTAGAGAACTGATGCTGAATCCCGAAGCTGAAGTTGTAGGTAGTCGGGGGGCTCTGCCGCCCCAGCATGCTCGTTACCGTGCCGGTTGGAGCAAGAATCCCGCTTCCGCCAGTCGCCGCAAGGCTCTCGAGCTTCCCGTAATAGACGGTCGGGTTGAAGATCGTCGGTGGGTTCCCCAATAACCCCATGGTCGGGTTCCCTTGCACGCGGTCATAAAACATCCCACCGCCACCGCGAATCGCCGTCCGGCTCTGCCCAAAAGGATCCCATGCGAAACCAATGCGAGGTGCAAAATAAAGCGGAGCCTGCGTATACATCCCTCGTGGCACTCCATTCTTGCCACCGATAACCATCCCCTCGGCATAGTTGCCTCTTCCCGGCGCATACGTGCCAATAAACCCTTCCGGATAAGTCTTTCCCGAGATCGGATCTTGCGCCACTCGCAATGCCCCAAGCAATCCCGGCCTTAACAATATCGGCGCATTCGAAGCGTTGTAATCACCCAGCGAAAAACTCGCCAGTTGCGAACGGGCATCATACTGCGGCGCATCCACATACATCCGCACTCCGTAGTCGATCAGCAGCTTGCGATTCACCCTCCATGCATCCTGCAAAAAGAACTCCAGGTTGGTGAATCGGAACTGCCCCTGCGGCCGGTCAGTCGCCTCCGTATAGAAATCGTAGGTCCCGATTAAAGCATTTGAGTAAGCATAATTTGTATCCAGCGGATTGTTACGGTCCCGGTCAAAACTGATCGATCCACGCGTCGCCACGCTTGCGCTCTGGTCCTTCCTTGTCCGCTCAAAGTAAACTCCAAATTTGATCGTATGCGTCCGCCAGATCTTCGAGAAATTCTGCACTAGCGAGAAGATCGTATTCGAGTTGTAGTAAGGCACTCCATTGTTGAGCGAAGGGTTCGCGTAATTCGGCACACTAACAAATGACATGTTCGGAATAAACCCTTCCGGGTTTAGATCCGGTCTCCATTGCGCAACGTCGATCCCGCGATCCTTGCGCCTCACCGCAGCCTCATCTTCCGGATAGAAGAACAGCTTGTTCTGGCTTACCCCAAAGATCGTCTCTGAAAAGAAAGTTGGTGACAGTGTGAGAACATTCGACAAGGTCGCAGCCCTGCCGGGACGCTTATAGGTAATGTTTGTCAGCGGATAATTTACGCTCCCATTCACCCAGACTCCATAGGGCGGCGCCTGATTCTCAAAGCTGTTGCTGATGCGCAAATACGTCTGCATGTTTTTGCGCGCGGCATAATCGATGCGAGCCGTCTCGGAATGCCGCTTGAAGCTCCCACTCTGGTTTGAAATATAGTTCCACTGGTTCCTCCGGCTCGCAAGCGGATCCACAAAATTCGGTAGCGGGAACAAGTCCAGCACCTTTTGACCGGGCGCGCTAAAACGTGAAGCCGGTATCCGGTTCCCTGGAAACTGCGTCTGATTCGCCTCCGGGTCATAAACCGGGATGATTCGGTTGCTTGTGTCAAAGGTCTGTGAGAAGTCCCCGATCCGCTCCATCTGCGTAGGCACCCGCACCGTTCGCGCCGCACCCAGCACTACTTTCTGCTGCTGCAACTCCTGGTTCCAGAAGAAGAACAACTTCGAGCGGTCGCGATTGAATTTGCCCGGAATGTAAACCGGCCCACCAATCGCATAGCTTCCGATGTTGTAACGATAAGGCGGTCGCTGAATCCCGTTTCGGTTGTTAAACCACTCATTGGCGCTAAACGATTCATGCCGATGATATGCTCCTACAGAGCCACGATACTTCTTGCCCCCACCACGCGTAATCACCGTGATGCTGCCGCCAGAATTACGCCCATATTCCGCCGCATAGTTTGACATCAATACTCGCACCTCGCCAATCGAATCCATTCCCGGCGTCGTATGCATGCTTCCATTCGATCCGGTATCAAGACTCGTCACCCCATCAATGGTTACGTTCTTCGATGCACTCCGGCCACCCGCGATATGAAGATTCCCTACCGAATCGGCCCCCGGGGCATCCCGGTTGTCCGCCACATCTACTACACCAGCCATCAATCCAACCGCATCAAAGAAGTCCCGCCCCTTCAGCGCCATCTCATTCAACTGTGTTCCGGTCAGTGTCCCAGATCTCTCACTCGACCCAAGCTCTACGCGAGTGGATTCCGCCGTCACGGTAACGCTCTCGCTCGTCTCTCCCACCTGCAGATTCAACTGCCCCATACTCCGTTGTTCACCCGACTTGACGTCGATTCCTCGCTGTTGGTACTTCTTGAATCCCGGTGTGTGGATCGTTAGCGCAAACGAACCCGACCTCAAATCGGGAAAACTAAAGAAGCCCTGTTCATTGCTCACGCCGCTGCGCTCAAACCCATTGGACGCATCAACGACCTGCACCATCGCCCCGGCCAAAACTGCCCCGCTTTGATCTACAACAGTCCCGCTCATTGAACTTGAAACATTCTGGCTCCACCCCGCAACGGCGAGCAGCACAATCACCCCGAAAATGCGCATCATGCGCTCAAATTTATCCCATGCGCGACCACGAGGCAACGCTCTTGTCCAATTTATGAATTAACTCCGGTTCACCCAGCAAAAACGTCTGCGTAAACCACACTGCCTCTCCGCAAGACTTCCGATTTACCGGGCAATCATTCTTTTTTCGCCACTTCTCAAAATAGTTCTTGCCGTAAGCAAATTGATATCCGCGCGACTCAAACGTATTCTTCAAAAACGGCTCATCCTGCAAAGGCGCATAGCCACCCGAGGCCGGCAATTTGTCCGTGGCCAGATGCTTCAGAAACTCCGTCCGGCTCCGCCCGCCAAATTTCGCTGCCTCGTAGCGGAACATATACAGGTGATAAGCATTGCGAGTGCAATCCTTGGCGACCTTCATCGGCGTAAGCCCCTCCACCCGCCCAAGGATTACATCGATCTTTTTTGCCGTCTCGGTCCGGCGCTTGGCCTGCGCCTCAATCCTCGACATCTGCGCACTCAGCAGAGCTCCTTGAAATTCGGTCAGCCGCAAATTCGCACCCGACATCTCGTAATGAAATTCCGTTCCTGGCTGCGTCCTTCCCCGTGAGTTGTTATGAAATGCAAATGCTCGCTCGGCCATCGCCGCATCGTTGGTAACAACAGCCCCGCCCTCACCAGAATTCAAATTTTTCGATGCCTGAAAACTGAAACAACCAAGTGCCCCATGAGGCCCCACATGTTTGCCCTGCCACTCGGCCAGATGCGCCTGAGCCGCATCTTCAATAACCGGGATATTGTGTTTGCGCCCCAGCGCAATCACCTCACCCAACTCACCAACTCCACCCGCCATATGCACCATGATGATCGCGCGCGTCCGGGGCGTAATCTGCTCCGCTACCCGCTTCGGGTCCATCTGCAATGTTACCGGGTCGATATCGGCAAACACCGGCACAGCATGAAACCGCAGCACTGCGTTCACGGTCGCAATAAACGTATAGGGAGGAACAATCACCTCATCACCCGGCCCAATCCCTAAAATTCCAAGCGCCACCAGCAACGCCGACGTACCGTTTGCAACGGCTAGACAATGCCCCGCACCCGTCAGCTTTGCATACTGCTGCTCAAAGGCGGCTACAGCTCCACCATTGCCGCGACCCCATTTGCCGCTCTTCAGAACCTTATCCAGCCCATCCTCTTCCCGTTGGTCAAAGATCGGCCAACTTGGGATCAATTCGGGCTCCGCTGCCCTTGCAGCTTCAGCGGCATATTGAACGGCAGGCAGGCTAACAAATTGACGGCGACGCATTACAAGATTCTATCCAAATAGATTTATTGCCAGTGGAGTTGATTTTTGTAGTCCTCTTGTTACATACTTAGAGGTTTTCCTGCTCTAGTCGGGATTGACCGAATGAAAGTACGAGTCCTGTACCACGACCATTGCTTCGACGGGGCTGCCAGCGCAGCCTTTTTCAGCCGTTTCCTCAAAGAAACCAGGCATCCCGATGCAACCTACGCTTACACCGGGATGGCCCATACCGCCGACCAGCTCTTTTCTGAATCCATGTTCGATGGCGACGTTAATGCCATCGTCGACTTCAAGTACTCTCCCAATCCAAAACTGACCTGGTGGTTCGACCATCACCAGAGCGCCTTCCTCACAAATGAAGATTCAGAGCACTTCCATGCCGGAAACAACTCCCTCCACTTCTTCGATCCCGGCTACCGCAGTTGCACAAAGTTCATCCGTGATATCGCCCGGGAAAAGTTCGGCTACGAAGCTCCCGACCTCGACAACCTTGTCAAATGGGCCGATATCATCGACGGTGCCCAATACGCCACTCCAACCGAGGCTGTCGAACTCAAAGCTGCCGCTACAAAACTCGTGCTCGTTATCGAGGCTGTAAAAGGTTCAGAAATGGTGCAGAACATCATTGCTGCCATGCAGACCATGCCGCATGATGAAATTATCGCCAGGCCCGAAATAGCCGCTGCATTCGACCCCCTCTACCAGCGTCACTTGCGCTCGATCGACGTGATCGGCAAACAAGCTCGCACCGACGGCGGCGTCATCTTCTTCGATCTGATTGGGCACGAACTCGAAGGCTACAACAAGTTCGTACCTTACTATCTCTTCCCCAACGACACCTACACGGTTTCAGTGAGCGAATCCACTTTCCGCACGAAAGTCAGTGTCGGCTCCAGTCCATGGGCAAAGGAAATTAACCACAATCTCGCAACCATCTGTGAGCGTTATGGCGGCGGAGGTCACCCTCGCGTCGGCGCAATCAGTTTCCCCGTTGGTGCCGTAGCAGAAGCCCGTAAGGCCGCTGCCGAAATCGCCGCTGAACTCAAAGGCTAGTGGTTCGGGCCTAACATTTGGCCAATGCCCTGCATCAGCCGCAAAATTGCAGGCCCAAGCGTAACCAGCAATACACTTGGAAAGATCAGGAAAAATACCGGGAACACCAACTTCACACCTGTCTTGCGTGCCTGTTCTTGCGCCATCTGTCGCCGTCGCACTCGTGTGAAAGCTGCATGATTCCGGATCGCCGGTCCAAGTGATGTGCCAAACCGGTCTCCGTCGAGAAGCAGATTGGTTAGCTTCTTTACCTCAGGCTCGCCCGTTCGTTGCGCCAGCCTTGCGAGCAAATCAGCTCGCGATTGGCCGGCTCTCATTTCGAGATAGGTCAGTGCCAGTTCTTCACTCAGCTCCGGGTAAACTGTCTTCAGTTCTTTGCTCGTGTCCATGAGTGAACTATCGAGCCCCTGACCTGCCTCAAGCCCCAATACGAGCAAGTCCAGTGCTGCAGGCAATGCTTGTCGCAACCTTGCGCGCCTCCGGTTCAACATAATGCTCAACAGATGCTCTGGAATCAGGTAGCCAAGCCCTCCCCCACAAATCGCCGCTACCATTGCCGTGCTGCCACTTCCGCCAACTCGAATGCTGATGCTAAGGAAGGCGAGGCAAAGTAGTACCCCCAACACTGCCTTGATGCCGAAGAACGCCTGTAAAGCATCTGGTTCCCGATACCCTGCTGAGATCAGCCTCGATCGGGTTGGGTGATCGAGGTCGTTTGCCGGCGGGAGGATACTCCCAATTTTTTCGAGTGTCTGCCTGATCGCACTATCGTCCTGGTTCAGCGAGATGCCCACCGCTACGTTCTCTGGCAGCTCCCTTTGCTCGGGTTCGCGAAGAAACCAGTAGCCTCCGCACAGCACAGTAATCAGCACGAAGAGAAAACATCCGCAGAGTATGAGTATTTCCATGGCTCTGTTCTTAGATCTTGATGTCCAGAATCTTGCGAATCACGAAATGTGCGGCAACCAGGAAGCAGAGTGCTGCAACGATCAGATACTTGCCGATCGGGTGATCTGTAAGCACGTCGAGATAGCCAGGGCTCGACCAGTTCAACATCAGGACAATTACGACCGGAATTGCTGTTAGCACCGCACCAGTGAGTTTGCCGTGTGCTCCGATGGCTCGAATTTCCCCATCCAGCGAAGTCGAATCCCGTAGCCCATCCGACACCCTCGCCAGCACCTCATGCAACTTGCCCCCAGTTCTGCTCTGCATTCGTATCGCTGCCACAAAGAGGCTTACACTCACCAGCGGCATCCGCTCGGAAAGATGTTCCAGTGCCTGATCCCAACTCCGGCCCAACTTCCACTCTTCAACCACTCTTCGAAACTCGCCGCCCACTGGCTGAGCCGCTTCATGCGCCACCATCTCCATCCCGGCCGCAAGTGCGTGTCCGGCCCGCATCGACCGCCCCAGTGAATCGAGCGCATCCGGAAAAGTTAACTCAAACTGCTCAAATCGTTTATTCCTCTTGCTGTTCACATAGAAGAATGGCGATAGCATTGCCCCCACGCCTCCCACGCCAATCGCAATTGTCGGCAGCCATGAGATCCGCGAAAGAACGACAACCGTTGAGGCTCCCGCCAGTAGCATCATCATCGTGAATCTTCCTACCGACCAACTCAGTCCAGCCTCCGACATCAAGCGTCTCAAGTTCTTGACAAAAGTGAATCGCTCGAGTAACTCTGCCCAAAAGGCAATGCTCGATATGTTCTCCGTGCGCAAAAGAAGCGGGCCATCTTCCCCACCCAACCCGCTTTCGCCGGTGGAAGGCAAGCCCACTTTCAACCAGGTAGTCGTAGCGTAGAGTCCCGCAACCACCAACGTAAAGGTAGTTGCGAAGATCACTGTTAATAGGACGCTGGGCGACATAACGAATTTACTTCTTCTGTACCGGTTGGATGATCATCAACACTTCGCCGCCCCTAGGGCCAGCACCGGGTGTCAGCTTTTCACGCAAGAACCCCACTTGTTCTGCTGGCAGCAAGCCACTGACGATGGCTCCCTGATTTCTTCTTACCTGAATGCTCGAATCCACCCGTCGTATGGTGCTCCCCGATGCCTCGGGTTGAATTCGCAGTTGTGTGGAGCCATCGGTCGAGTTCTCTTGCGGTTCAATGTGCACTCGTATCGACGCCTGATCCGATGCTTTCCACGAAAAATCTCCAGACTTGCCCGCTTGCAATCTCGATCTCGCCAGCACCGTCGCCTTCATTTCATCCAGCTTCGCCACGAGATTTTGCTGTGTCGGCGAACTCGAAATACTCAGCGTATCGGATCGCATTCCAGGTGCCAAAATAGCCATCTGCGCTGCCGATACTTCCACCAGACTCACTTCCAGTTCAACCGGTTGTGGCTCAGCTCGCACCTGCGGCGCTCCCGGCACAAAGCTACTAGTAACCACTGACTTCGGTGCCACTGACTTCGGTGCCCCACTAAGATTCAGCAACGATACCGGCCCAAGTGGAACAATTTCCTGATCCTTCCGGTTTCGCAGAACCACTCTCAAACGCGCGCCAGCATCAGCCACACTCAACCGTTCCGCATCCTGAGGATTGCTCAGAACAGTCAATACCATTCGTCCCTGCAATTGCGGATTAGCATCGCTCGATACGTTGTAAACCGTCGCGTTCTGCAGCAGTGTCTTCAGTTCCACATCCGTTTCACCGTTCTTCTGGCGATTGATCAGCGCTTGAATATCGACATGGTCACCAGGGTTTATAAGTTGAATTACACTCGACGAATCGGAGATGTGCACGGTAACCGCACGCATTCCTGCCGGGATCCCTGACGCGAGTCCCCGCTCACTCAGCGGACTCAACAGGCTTTCGGTCAGAATCTTGCTCGGCTCTATCTTGTCCAAGGCACGTCGTCCAATCAAATCTTCCGCACGAGCAGGAACGGGCACCCCTGGGTCAGCGCTAGCCACCAGTTGAAAATCTCCAGCCTTCAACACCTGGCCCTTTTCAAGACTGTTCACACTGACAAAACGAAGACTCGCCACGTTGGTCGAGGATCCGTCCATTCGGCTCACAATCAGCCCATAGAATATGCCGGTTGACAACACCGCAACCACCAGTGCTATTACGACGAGAGGAACAACGTTCTTTTTCATAAGGTTTTCGCGCACACCACGCTATGTCGGTAATCGGCGTATTCCCCTGAAGTCTTTACTGGTAAAAGACCCTAGTACGGCTTTGTTGCCAGTACTAGAATGCTTTGCCCTAGAGCAAATCGCCCCCCCCGCCGCAGCCAGAAGCTTTCAAACGCCAGCGGGCAAGTGAGCATATGATTCAGCAAGGCATTGGGCACCTCAACTCCGCTTTGCGCTTCTTGCTGAGTCAATTCCTCCCATATCCGAAACTTGAACCAGGCAACCGGCAAAAGCAGCGAGTTTGCATAGGACGAATCGAGCACCTCAAAGCCGGCACCGCCAACCGCTTCGACAATCCTGGGCCGTGTGAAGCGCTGACGTTCGTGAGCGAAGATCGAGTGCCGGCTCCGTAATGCATCGAGGGCCGAAACCCGCAAGATCAACTTGCCTCCAGGCTTCAACACCCGGTAGAATTCTTCGATTGCTGTTGCCACCTCACCCCTCGGGAAGTGCACCAACACGTCCAGGCTCACTACCGCATCAAAGGCCCCGTCCGCATAAGGCAGGCGCGAAATGTCCGTCTGCACCATACGCGGCACTCCACTTGTTCTCCCAAATGACAATCCCGCATAGTCGAGGTCTACCGGAAACATCTTCCAGCCGTAGCGTCCCGCCAGCCAATTCGACATGTAGCCAGTCCCGCAACCGCCTTCGAGTACCCTCCCAAACTTGGAATCCGGCAGCCGCCCGATCCAAGCTTCCAGAATCTTGCGCATCCCGGCAAACCACCACATTTCGTCTTCGGCCCGGGCGATGTTCTCGAATTCAGCCGGATTCATGGTATCGCCTTGAAGACCAGTCGCCGCTGCACTCCAGCGTGTTCAGGTAATTCCCGTCTTAGGCTTTCCTCTGGATTGAGATAAGCACTTAGATTAGCCCGGTAAAAGGCCAAAGTCTTGGCTGCACCCTCTGCAAAGGTCGTTTTCGGTTTCCATTTCAGTGCTTCGGCGGCCCGGCTCGAATCCGTGTAATAGCTGCCAATATCGATCGCCTGCAAATGCTCAGGGAAGGGAATTTTTTCCACTCTGCCACTCATAACAATCGCAATGTCACTCAGCGAGATAGCTTCGATCCCGCCAATATTGCACTCCCTCTCGTGAAAGCTCTCTGTCAACCCGGCCAGGAGAAATGCCTGCACCACGTCATCCACATAAACTGGGTCCCGTAGCTGCTCCCCTTCACCGAATACGCTAATAGTCTCGCCCAGTAGAGCCTTTCTCACAAATACACCCAGAAAACCCTGTCCCGCCACGTTCAAGCTCATACGGGGCCCATAAACATTGGTCAATCGCAGCACGATTGCATCCAGATCTCCAAGGTCGCTCATCATCAGGTGGTACATCGTAGCGGCATACTTGTGCACGCCGTTGTAGTCGACCGGACGTATCGGATGCGCCTCATCCACGGGCAGGTACTTGGGCCTTCCAAAGACCTGGCGCGTGCCTGCGTAAACAACCCTCACTCCACGATTTAGCCGTCGGCATGCATCCAGAAATCGCAACTGCGAAATCGTATTGATCTGCAAATCCCGCTCAGGATACTCCATCGAATGGATGTGACTGATCTCGCCGGCCAGGTTGAATACAACCCGGGCTTCTCGAATAGCATCCTCAAATCCAGCGGGCTCGCTGAGATCGGCTTCGATCACTCGTACATTGGAACCGGCAAGGTTCGCCCGATTGGCGCCGCAACCAGGCACCAGCGAATCCACCACGGTCACAAGAGCGCCCAACTCTTCCAGCGCCAATGCCAGATTGCTCCCGATGAACCCAAGCCCGCCAGTCACCAGAACGGGTAGTCCCTTGTATTGAGCCAGATCAACCATAGAATCGTCTCACCGCCTCAGCAGTTTCTTCGACCTGTGCAACGGGCAATTGCGGCCACAAAGGCAAAGACACGATTTCCTTTGCTGCTTTTTCCGCATGTGGCAACGATCCCGGTTTCTGTTTGGCACCTGCAAAGGCTGGGTGGAGATGCAACGGTACTGGATAATGAATGCCCGTCCCGATTCCAAGCTTGCCGAGGTATTCCCGAAGCCGGTCTCGCTTGGCGGCTCTCACCACATAGAGATGGCAAACGCTCTCTGGTCCGCGGCGAACCAGTTGTACCCCGTCCACTCCAGCCAGCATCTCGTCGTAGATCGCCGCCAGCCTGCGCCGCTGATCATTCCACTGCGCCAGTCGGGGAAGGAAAGCATTCAGATAGCAACACTGCAATTCATCCAGCCGCGCATTGATCCCTTTGACGTAGGCAATCTGATTCTGCGGCAATCCCCCGCTGCCACGCCCTCCATCCCTGATCTGCCGCAACCTCTTGGCAAAGCTAGCCTTGCCAGTCAAAATGGCTCCCCCATCGCCCAGGCAACCGAGGTTTTTGGTCGGATAGAAGCTAAGTGCAACGTAGTCGCCGTACTGTGTAAAGGGTATAGCCCCATGCGACTGGCAAGCGTCTTGAATCAGCGCCAGCCCATGCTTCTTCGCCGTCCTGGCGATCGCTCGAATCTCGCAAGGCTGCCCATAAAGATGCACCGGCACCATCGCAGCCGTTTTCTTCCCGATACGATTAGCCAAGTCCTCTGCATCTACCTGCAAGGTCTCCGGGTTGATATCGGCAAAGCGCGGCGTTCCACCTGCTGCCGCAATCGAAACAGCCGTAAATGGAGCCGTCAGCGCCGATGTCAGCACTTCCTGCTTGGGCTCTGTAATACCGGCATCGCGCAAACAGATCTCGATTGCCGTAGATCCCGAACTCACCCCGATCGCAAACCGTGAACCCATTGCCGGAGCCAGCGATTCCTCAAAGCGACTCAATTCGGGCCCAAGGATAAAGAACCCTCTCTCCATCATCGAGTCGAGGTTCTGCTGCCATGCAACTTGCGTCTCGGCAAGCGAAGGCTTCAGGTTAACTATGGGTATGCGCATCGGCCCGCTTCAGCCTCAAACGTGGCATTATCAGAAGCCACCACCAGAGCCGGAATAACTGAAATAACGTCGTAAAGAGACTCTTCACGCGAAAAAACTGACTCTTGCCGTGCAAGCGCGGATAGTGGTGCACCCCAACTTCTTCCACATCCATCCCGCACAACTCAAGCTTGCGCACCAGCTCCACACAAACC
Organism: Bryobacter sp.; assembly: GCA_046590555.1. GTDB lineage: Bacteria > Acidobacteriota > Terriglobia > Bryobacterales > Bryobacteraceae > Bryobacter. Next base: position 11,278 of record JBKJUN010000102.1, read on the forward strand.
GTACCCGAAGTGGATTCAAGGTGAATCAACTCCAGCAGACTCCGCCGAATCAGGCGAAAGTCGCAATCAATATCGCGGAGGCTGACGTTAAACAGAAGCCGTGCAAACTGGTTATAAGTCTTGCCAATCCAGATGCGGTGCCAGGGGTCGTTCCGTTCCATTTTGTAGCCGTTGACGAAACTGACGTTCGAGTTCATACGCTCCAGCAGCTTCGGCAATTCGCCAACATCATACTGACCATCTCCGTCCGTGTAGAAGACAAACTCTTTAGTTGCCGCCTCAAATCCGCTACGCAACGCCCCGCCATAACCGCGGTTCACCTCATGCGTCACAATTCGCATCTGCGGCCCAAATTCCTGCTGCAACCCAAGCAGAACCGCCCCTGTATTGTCCTGGCTCCCGTCATTGACTACAATCACTTCAAAATCGACAACATGCGTTTTGAGGACAGCAAAGGCCTTGCCGATCAGAGCCGGCAAGGACGGCGCATCATTGTACGCCGGAAAGAAAACACTCACCCCGTATGAGTACATCGGTTAAATCCCCTAGACGATCCTACAACTTTTTCACGATCAGCAGGGTGACATCATCGGCATAGGGCGCACCGGCGCACCACACTTGCAAATCTTCAATCACCCCTTCAATCATCTGGTTGGACGTGCAGCTCGTTCGGTTCAGGATCGCCATCGAGATGCGCATCTCGCCAAAATCTTCATCACTCCCGTTTGGCATTGCCTCGCTCACGCCGTCGCTGAAGAGCACTAACGTGTCACCAGACTGGATGTCGCTCGCGTGTTCGGTGTACTGGGCAATGGGAAGGATACCGAGAATAATACCTCCGCCCTCCAGTTTTTCGGTTACACCACTCGCCCGAACCAGCAGCGGCGGGTTGTGCCCTGCATTACAGAAACGAATTTCGCCGTTTGCCGGGTCAATTATCGCAAGGAAGAAGGTGATGAAGCGGTTGTCTGGACAATTGCCCGAGATGCTCTTGTTCAGCCTCTGCACAATACTGGCCGGGTTCTCATCGGTCTCAACCAGAATCTGCAATCGAGCCTGCAAGCTCGACATCAACATCGCCGCTGGCATCCCCTTGCCCGCCACATCGCCAACTACCACCGCAATCTTGCCATCAGACAGATTGAAGAAATCAAAATAGTCCCCGCCTACAGTGCGGCAGGGCAGGTTGTAGCCAGCCAGATCCATTCCAGGAATCTGCGGTGACTTGAGTGGCAGCAGGTTCCGCTGGATCTCGCCCGCCTGCGACAACTCTTTCGATATCATTCGCTCGACTTGTTCTACCTCGTTCAACCGTGAATGTTCAATGCGGATCGCCGCCACATTTGCCATCACTGTCAGTAGGCTCAGATCTTCTTTGGAAAACTCCCTTGTGATGTCCGGCATATCGATATACAGCAGACCAATCACCTTCTCATTCGTCTGCAGTGGCACAGCCATAAAGCTACGCACTCGCTGCATCACAATGCTCGCCTGCATTTTGAAGACATCGTCCATCGCCGTATCCCGAACCAGCAAAGAATTCTTTTCCACCAGTACCTGATCGCGCACCGTCTTTGAGATTCGGAAGCCTTCGCCGCGGATTGCCTTGGCGACCAGATCTTCTTTCTCAAATGTCATCAACACTGCCCTGGCCCCCCCCACTGCCTCTACTGCGAGGTCGAGAATCAACTGAAACAACTCGCTCAATGGGCGATGCCCTGCAAGCTCCCGCCCTGCTTTTACCAACGCCGCCGCATGACGATCATTGGTCATCGACTGGGCCGGATTCACTTCATTCAAGCTTGAGACCACTGTGTTGCTTGGTGCCGACTCGATATCGGCCTTTTCAACGAAAACCACCGTCTGGCTCATCGTGGCTTCTTCAGCTTCTTTGCCGCCAAAGTTAATCTGCAAATGTCCGGCATGAACCGTGTCGCCATTGCCGAGCGGCGTCGGAGCCACAATTCGGAATCCGTTCACCACTGTGCCGTTCTTGCTGCCAAGATCACGGATCATCCACTGGCCATCTGTTTTCTCAAAAACCAGATGCTGGCGAGAGAGTCCAAAGTCTTCCGGATAGCAGAGTTCATTGGTTGTCGCGCGGCCAAGGCCGATACTGCCGTCAAGAAGTGGAACAGCTCTGGTTGAACCGTCCTGCATGCGAATACTGAGTTCCATAGACATTTGCGGGATTATCTATAGTATCGACCATGCGACTGGATTTGCTCTACATCGGAAAAGCCCGCGACGAACACTCGAATGCCATAGCAGAGGAATTCCTCAAACGAACCGGCCGCTGGGCCACGGTATCCATGCGGGAAATCAACCCTGATCGCTATGACCTCTTCGCCCGTCATGCCGCTGCCCAGAAGGTTTTCCTCGACCCCGCCGGCAAGCCCTGGGATTCGGCCCGCTTCATAGAATTCGTCTCAGAAGGCGAGCGCATGGCCCGCGATGTCGTCTTTTTGATCGGCGGACACGACGGCCTGCCGCCCCTCTGGAAACCCCGTGCCGACCTTCTTTTGTCCCTCTCGGCGATGACCTTTCCCCACGAACTTGCCCGCGCCATGTTGGCCGAACAGATCTACCGCGCCTTCGCCACCCTGCGCGGGCACCCCTATCCTCGCTAAACTGTTAGTTCATGTCTTGGTTCAAGCGCGACAAGCCTGGAGTGGAAACACCCAGCGATGGCGACCGTACCGTTCGCACTGAAGGCCTTTGGGTCAAGTGCGAAGGGTGTAAGCAGATCATCTTCCGTCAGGATCTCGAGGACAACCGCAGGGTATGCGCCAAGTGTGGCTATCACTTCCGCATCGATGCGCGCGACCGTATGGATCTCCTCTTTGATAGTGAGTGGACCGAGTTCGACGCTGAACTCACCTCCACCGACCCCATGAACTTCTTCGACTCCAAGCCCTACAAGGCCCGCCTCGCCAGCATGCAGGAAGCTCTCGGCATGAAGGATGCCATCCTCAGCGGCGAGGGAAAGATCGGCGAACATACCGTCAACGCCTGCTCGATGGAACTCAAGTTCATCGGCGGAAGCATGGGCGCGGTGATGGGGGAGAAAATCACTCGCGCCGTTGAGCGCTCCATGGCTGACAAGAACCCGCTTGTCATCGTCAGCGCCACCGGCGGCGCCCGCATGCAGGAAGGCGTCGTGAGTCTGATGCAGATGGCCAAGATCTCCTCGGCTCTTATGCGTCTGGACGAGATGGGCATCCCCTACATCAGCGTTCTCACCGACCCAACCACCGGCGGCGTCACTGCCTCCTTCGCCATGCTGGGCGACCTCAACATCGCCGAACCCGGTGCCCTCATCGGCTTTGCCGGCCCTCGCGTGATCGAACAAACGATCCGCCAGAAACTGCCAGAAGGCTTCCAGCGCAGCGAGTTCCTGCTCACACATGGCTTCCTTGACGCCGTCGTCCCTCGCCACGACCTGCGCAACTACCTGGCACGAAGCTTCGACTTTTTCGTAAACTAGCTGCGTATGAAGCGCCTTTTCTTTCTCTCTCTGGTAGCACTAAGCTGCCTCGCCGCTGACTACGACCTCATCATCCGCAATGCCCGCATCATTGATGGCAGCGGCAACCCCTGGTTCCGCGCGGAAATCGGCGTCACCGGGGGCAAGATCGCCAAGATCGGGGTCCTCACCGGCAAGACCGCTACCCGCACCATCGACGCCGCAGGCAAGATCGTCACCCCTGGCTTCATCGACGTCCACACCCACTCTGAGTCGGGCATCGTCAAGTTCCCTCAATCGGAGAACTTCCTCCGCGACGGCGTCACTACTATCGTCACCGGAAACTGCGGCTCCTCCGAGCTCGACATCCGTGACTTCGCCTCGAAGCTCAAAGAACTCAAGACCGGCATCAACGTAGCCACCCTGGTCGGCCACAACTCGATCCGTATCGAGGTGATGGGCTCTGAAGACCGCAAGGCTACCCCGCAAGAGATCGAACGCATGAGGGTCATGGTCGACAAGGCCATGCAGGCCGGCGCTGTCGGCTTCTCGACAGGCCTCGAATACGTCCCCGGCGCTTATTCCCCCATCGAAGAGCTGGTCGAACTTGCCAAGGTCGCAGGCAAATACGGTGGCATCTACACCTCCCACATGCGCGACGAAGGCTCGCAAGTTCTCGATGCCATGCGCGAAGCCGCTGAAGTCGGCCGCCTAGCCAATGTCCGCGTCCAGATCTCACACCTCAAGCAGGACACCAAAGCCTACTGGGGCAACACCCAGAAGATGATCGATCTGCTCGAGGACTACCGCGCCAAAGGCGTCGAAGTCACAGTCGACCAGTACCCATATATCGCCTACTCCACCGGACTTGGCACAACTCTCCCCAACTGGGCTCTCGCCGGCGGCCACTCCAAGCTCGTCGAGCGCCTCAAAGATCCAGCCACCCGTAAGAAGATCTTCGACGAAGTTCTGGCCTCCAACACCAAGCGCGGCTACAACGACTTCGAGTACACCAGCGTTGCCAGTTGCAGCTTCGAGCCCACGTACGAAGGCAAAAACCTCCGGCAGATCTCGGCTCTGCGTGGCCGCCCAACAACCCACGAGGCCGACGTCGAGACCGTCCTTGAGCTGATGGAGAAGGGCGGCGTCAGCGTCGTCACCAAGGCGATGAGCGAAGAAGACGTAGACAACATCATGCGCTACCGCAACACGGCCGTAGCCAGCGACGGCGGCGTTCGCGAGTTTGGCACAGGCCGTCCGCACCCCCGCAGCTACGGCACCAACGCCCGCGTGATCAACGAATACGTAAGGCTCAAAAAGACTCTCATCCTCGAAGACGCGATTCGCAAGATGACATCTCTCCCGGCCCAGATCTTTGCCTTCAAAGACCGCGGCCTCGTTCGCGAGGGCTTCGCCGCTGACCTCGTTGTCTTTGATCCCGAGGCAGTCCGCGACAACGCGAACTTCGAAAATCCCCACCAGTATGCGACCGGCTTCGACTACGTGGTTGTGAACGGCAAGGTCGCAGTCGAAACTGGCAAATTGACGCCAGAACGCGGCGGACAGGTAATTCTCAGGCAGTAATGATCCAATTCAGCAATGCGGGCAAGCGGTTTGGCCCGAAGGTTCTCTTTGATGATGTCAACTGGCTGATTGGTCCCAAGGACCGCATCGGTCTGGTCGGCGCCAACGGTACAGGCAAGTCCACTCTGCTCAAGATCATCGCGGATCTCGAGCAGGTCGACAGCGGCGACATTTCCCGCATGCGCAACATGCGCCTTGGCTATCTGCCGCAGGATGGCTTGAAGCTCGAAGGCCGCAGCGTCTTCGCTGAATGCGCCAGCGTCTTCGAGCACCTCCGTCAGATAGAACGCGACATGGAAGAGACGCTCTCGTCCATGTCTGATCTCGATCACGAGAGTGCCGCCTATACGGCAGCAGCCGATAAGTTCTCTCGCCTTGACAACGAGTTCCGGGCCAAAGAAGGCTACACGATCGACATGCAGGTGGGCTCAATTCTCACCGGCCTCGGCTTCAGCAAAGACGACTGGGGCAAGCCGTGCGAGGAGTTCTCAGGCGGCTGGCAGATGCGTATCGCCCTTGCCAAGCTCCTGCTTGAAAAGCCCGAAGCGCTGCTGCTGGACGAACCAACCAACCACCTGGATCTCGAAGCCCGTAACTGGCTCGAAGAGTATCTACACAACTACCCCAACGCCTTCATCCTGATCTCGCACGACCGATACTTCCTCGACGTCACTGTCTCGAAGATCGTCGAAGTCTGGAACAAGAAGGTCACCATCTTCGCCGGCAACTTCACGCATTACCAGCGACAGAAAGACGAGCGGCTCGAACAAATGCGAGCAGCCCAGCGCAACCAGCAAGACCGTGTTGCCCAGATCGAAGCCTTCGTCGACCGCTTCCGCGCCAAGGCCACCAAAGCCAAGCAGGCCCAATCCCGCCTCAAAGAACTCGACAAGATGGAGATGATCGAGATCCCTGAAGAAGAGCCGATCATCCACTTCAAGTTTCCGACGCCCAAAGCCAGCGGCCGCATCGTTGCGGAATTCAAAGACGTGGCCAAGAGCTATGGTACAAAGAAGGTTTTCGACAACGCCAGCTTCAACATCGAACGTGGCGACCGCATCGCCCTTGTCGGCCACAACGGGGCAGGCAAGTCAACACTGATCAAGCTTCTCACCGGATTGGAAGGCCTCTCTTCAGGCGAATACAAGCTCGGCCACAACGTCGAGTTCGACTACTTCGCCCAGGACCAATACAAGGCCCTCGACCCGGAATCGGAAATTCTCGACGACCTCTGCGCTACTGCCCCGAAGGCCACGGCGACCGAGCTTCGAGGCCTGCTCGGCTGCTTTCTGTTTCGTGATGAAGATGTCTTCAAAAAGATAGGCGTCCTAAGTGGAGGCGAGCGTAATCGTTATGCCCTGTGCAAGCTGCTGACGCAGCCATCGAACTTTGTCCTGCTCGATGAGCCCACCAACCACTTGGACATGCGAGCTAAGGACGTCCTGCTTGAGGCGCTCAAGAATTACGAAGGCACCGTCGTCTTTGTCAGTCACGATCGCTACTTCATCGATGAGTTGGCCAGGAAAGTCTTCGAAGTCGGCGGCGGCACGGTTACCGTCTATCCGGGCAATTACGAAGAGTATTTGCGGGCGAAGTCCAAGCAAGTGGAAGTGCCTGAAGTCGTGGCAGTGGTTGAGAAGCGCACCGTTGTCGAAGATAAGACGCAGTCGGCCAAGCGGCTGAACCCGATGAAGGTAAAGCAGCTTGAAGACCGTCTGATCGCCGTTGAAGCCGAGATCGCCAGGCGCGAAGCGGCTGTGGCTGGCTGTGAGGCCGAACTAAGCAATTACGTCAGCGCCGATGAGAGCCAGCGCATCGCCGGTGAGGCAGCCAAAGAGCGCGAAGCCATCGAAGGCCTGATGCTCGAATGGGAAGCTGTCTCAGAACAGCTAAACTAACGGCTATGAGACGCCGCGAACTCCTCCTTTCCGCATTGGCCCTGAAGGCTGCACCCGCATCCGCTGCAACCAAGGGCGAATGGCGCAACAAGCAGTCTGGTATGGCCTACCGGCAACTGGGCCGGACTGGCTACATGGTGAGCGAAGTAGTGATGGGCGGCAACACAATTTCGCCCAAAAACTACGACCACGTCCTGGCTGCCATCGACATGGGCCTCAACTACCTCGACACCGCGCCTGCCTATGGCGGGGGCCAGAGCGAGCTCGGTTATGCCGAGGTGCTGAAGGTACGCAGGCGCGACAAGTTCTTCATCAACTCGAAGGTTTCGATCTGGGACGTGAATCGTAACCGTCTCTACCAGGACATCTACAAGTCGCTCGATGAGACCGAGCAGAAGCGCTTGCGTGGCCTCGCCCTCGAAGAGATCGCTCGCCGCAAGGCTGACGCGCCAGAATACTTCATCAACTACTTCAACGGCCAGCGCGATGAGCTCGATGCAGCCTCCCTTGCCAATGTCATGGCCAAGCAGTATGGCGAGCGGATCGACCGTGGCAAGAACTACCGGCAGATTATCCTCGACAGTGTCGACAAGACTCTCGCCACACTTGGCACAGACCACCTCGACCTCTTGATGTGCCCGCATGGGGCCAACACACCCTACGAGATTCTGAATCACCCCGAGATATTTGAAGCCTTTGAGACTCTCAAGAAGGCCGGCAAGGTGCGTCATCTCGGCTTGTCTTCGCATACCGATCCGGGCGGCGTGCTTGAAGCTGCCGTCAAGGCGAAAGTCTACTCGGCTGCGATGGTGGCTTACAACATGGTGAACTCGCCTTATGTAGACAACGCGCTTGCTGCGGCGAAGAAAGCCGGCATGGGGATGATCTCGATGAAGTCCGCGCGACCCTTTAACTTCCGCGCTCCTCGTCAGACCCCGACGGAGCACATGGCCAAGCTCAACGCGGCTGTGCCTGGAGACCTCAAGCCAATGCAGAAGGCCTACATCTGGAACCTCCGTAACGCAAACCTTACGGCGGCGATCTCCGAGATGGTGAACATGGATCACGTGAAGGACAACCTGCCGCTGGCCGGCACCAGGGAGAAGGCAGCCTAAGAGATGTTGAAAAGGCGATACGAGCGTTGGCTCGACCGGTGGGAAACAGATTTGGCGACAAGGTCCACCGACCGTGTTGTGCGGCCCTTTGAATGGGGCACAGAGTGGTTGAAGGATG
>JBKJUN010000113.1:0-3285 GCA_046590555.1 Bryobacter sp.
CCGCGAACTCACCCGCCTCAAAAAATACCTGGATGATCAACCCCCGGCAACCGCCTGGGCCGGCCTCGCCCGCATCATCCTAAACACCGACGAATTTATTGTCAGAGAGTAGCGATCCATGAACCCCTTCAATCCTCGTAGAGATTTCCTCAAGAGCGTCGGCGGCGGCATCGGCATGATGGCCCTCGGCGACCTCCTCGCTCGCGACGGCTATGCCGCCAGCGTCAACCCGCTCTCCCCCAAGAAGCCCCACTTCATGGGCAAAGCCAAGCGAGTCATCTACATGTTCATGGAGGGCGGCCCAAGCCAGATGGACTTGTTCGACCCCAAACCCGAACTCGTCAAGTGGCACGGCAAGAGCCTCCCCGAGAGCTTCACCAAAGACCTCAAGCTCGCCTTCATCAAACCCAGCGCCGCCGTCCTTGGCAGCCCGCGCGTCTTCACCAAACACGGCCAGTCCGGCATGGAACTGAGCGATTACATCCCCCACATCGCCAAGCAAGCTGACAACCTCTGCCTCGTCCGCAGCATGCATACTGAAGCCTTCAACCACCACCCAGGCCAGCTTCTCATGTTCACCGGCTCAACAGTCCCAGGCCGCCCCACATTGGGCGCATGGAGCATCTACGGCTTGGGGAGCGAAAGCGAAAACCTCCCCGGCTTCGTAGTACTTAGTTCCGGTGCCGGCACCAGCGGTGGGGCCTCCAATTTCTCCAGCGGCTTCCTGCCCTCCACATACCAGGGCACCCAATTCCGCAGCGGCGGCGAACCGATCCTCTACATGTCGAGCCCCGAAGGCGTTGACTCAAAGACCCAGCGCGCAACCATCGATGCCATCTCCGACATCAACAAAGAACATTTAGACGAAACCGGAGACCAGGAAATCGCCTCCCGCATGGCAGCTTACGAGCTCGCATACAGAATGCAGGTAGCAGGCCCTGAACTGGTCGACTTCTCGAAGGAATCGCAAGCCACCCTCGACATGTACGGTATCGGCAAAGAGTCAACAAACCAGTTCTCCACCAACTGTCTCTTAGCTCGCCGCCTGGTAGAACGAGGAACCCGCTTCATCCTCATGATGCACGCCTCATGGGACCAGCACACCAACCTCAACAAGGGCCTCAAGACCAACTGCGAAAAGACCGACCAGGGCACAGCGGCCCTGATCCAGGACTTGAAGCAGCGAGGCCTCCTCGAAGACACACTAATCGTCTGGGGAGGAGAATTCGGCCGCACGCCGATGCAGGAAGTCCGCAACACCCTGGACCCGGACAATGCCGGAAGAGACCACCACCCCAACGCCTACTCAATGTTCCTGGCCGGAGGCGGAGTAAAGTCCGGCGCAGTCATAGGAGCCACCGACGACCTCGGCTTCACCATCACGCAAGACCCCGTAGGAGTCCACGACTTGCAAGCAACCATCATGCACTGTCTGGGCTTCGACCACACCAGGTTGACCTACCGCTTCATGGGCCGAGACTTCCGCCTAACCGACGTCCACGGCGAAGTCATCAAGAAGATGCTCGCTTAAAAACAAATGAGCGAATACGCAGTTGTGGTGGAGTACGATGCTGAGACTGAGCAGTTTTCTATCTACTGCCCGGAGCTACCAGGCTGTGCCTCGTACGGCGATACAGAAGAGGAAGCAAGGGAGAACATCAAAGAGGCAATTGATCTCTACTTGGCCCCTGACCTTCCGTTAGAGCTCGCAGAGCCATCTCCTCCGTCACCGTAGGAAACTGCGTCAAGAACTCCTCCAGCGGATGCCCACCCTCAAGATAATCGATCAAGTTCTTGAACGGCACTCAAGTCCCTCGAAAGCATGGCATCCCATTCATGATCTCCGGGTCCCTAATGATCACTGCTTCATCCATATCTTCAAAGCGCCCCAACAATCTTCGCCGTCAACTCACGTGTACTCAGCCCCCCCTTCAAATCCCCAGTAGCATTAGCCGCATCACTCATCACCAACTCAACAGCCCGGCGAATCCGCCCCGCCGCACCCAAACTATCCACATCCCCAAACCACTCCAGCATCATTGCCACCGACAAGATCGTAGCCACCGGATTCGCCTTCCCCTGCCCTGCAATATCCGGCGCCGAACCATGCGCCGGTTGAAACACTGCCAGATCATCCCCAATATCGGCCGAAGGAGCCATCCCCATCCCACCCACAGTCGCCGCCGCAAGATCTGACAAAATATCCCCAAACATATTCTCGGTCACAATCACATCAAAACTCTGTGGCCGCTGCACCAGATACAACGCCATCGCATCCACATAAACACGCTCGGTCTCCACCTGCGGATACTCCTTCGCAATCTCGTCAAACACCTCGCGAAAGAACGCCATCGAAGGCAGCACATTCGCCTTATCCACCAGCGTCAATTTATTGCGACGATGTCGAGCCAACTCAAACGAAAACCGAAACAGCCGCTCGCTCCCCGCCCGCGTAACCAACAACTCATCGCGAACCTCATCAGCCCCCATCACCCGAGGCCGCAACCGAGTAGAAAACAACCCTTCCGTCGACTCCCGCACCAACACATAATCAATCACCGGATCCTTCAGCGGCGAATGCGCCGCGTTATACAACTTCGTAGGCCGCACCCCCGCATACAACCCAAAGATCTCCCGCAAATCAATCTGCGGAGCCATCTCTCTACCATCCGCCCATCGCACAGAAGGAATCCCCATCGCACCCAACAAGATCGCATCCGCCGCACGGCAACCCTCAATTGTCGCCTTCGGCAACGGGTCACCATTCTTCAAATACTCACCCGCCCCACAAGGCAATTCCACAAGATCAAAGTCCAACTCCGGCAACGCACGAATCACCGCCTCGGCCGCCTCCAGCACCTCAGGCCCAATCCCATCTCCCGGCAACATCGCGATCTGTTTTTTCACCATAAGCTTCCTAGTCTATCCCCCTCTCGATATCATCAACTCGTGTTGCTCAACGAACTCCAATCCCGCGTAGTCAACCAGTGGCAAAAGCCAGTCCTCATAATGGCACCCGTCGGCACCGGCAAGACGATGGCTCTGGCAGAACGTGCCGCAATGGCTATCGCCGGCGGCATTGCCCCAGAACGCATGCTCTGCCTCAGCTTCACCAACCGCGCCGCTCGCGAAGTCCAAAGCCGCGTCGGTGGCGACGTCCAGTGCTCCACCTTTCACGCCCTCTGCGCCAACATCCTCCGCATGGAATCCGGCGCACTCGGCCTCCCCGCAGACTTCATCATCTACGACGAAGAAGACGCAACAGAACTCTGCGGTCGCCTTGCC
>JBKJUN010000122.1:0-3244 GCA_046590555.1 Bryobacter sp.
GATCTCGACCTCCTGATCACCACCAATGGCGGACCCGCTTTCCTCTTTCGCAACGACATCCAGAACGGCAATCGCTCCATCCGCTTCCGCCTCGAAGGTCGCAAGTCCAACCGGGACGCAATCGGAGCCGTGGTCAAAATCTACGACGCCTCTGGTCAGCAGATGCGCATGGTCAGAGGTGCATCAAGCTACCTTTCCTCTCCTGACCGCACCCTCACCTTCGGCGTCGCCAAACGACCCTCAATCGGCCGCGCCATTATCGCTTGGCCCAGCGGCCGCACCGATGAATTCAAGAATCTCGCCACTGCGCTAACCTACCACTGCATCGAAGGCGAAGCCCCCAAGGCTCTCCCCTATCGCTGACCTCTACCTTAACTTCCATTCTCCATCCTCAAACTGCGCATCCAGACTACCCCAGCTCCCAAACTTCGCTGCCATTTGTCCTCCATCTACAAAGATGGAAGCCCCGGTGATGTAGCTTGCCGTCTCCGACGCCAAAAAAGCAATGGTCTGGGCCACCTCTACTGGCTTGCCGCCACGGCCCAACGGCAGCGCTGCAAAATAAGGTTTGATTAGACTTTCATCGCCAAAAGCGCTTTCAGTCAGCCGCGTCCGGATCAGTCCGGGGCAAACCGCATTCACACGAATCCGATAAGGCCCAAGCTCGTTGGCGGCCGTGTGCAGAATTCCCATCAGTCCTGCTTTGCTGGCGTTATAGGAAATCAAATCAGCCTCGCCATCAAAAGAATTCGTCGAAGCCGTAATCACAATCGACCCGCGCCGCCTCTGTTTCATTCGAATTGCAAGTTCCTTAAGCTGAAAGAACACTGCACTCAAATTGATATCCATCGTCGCCTGCCAGTCTTCCCGCGTAGTCTCCTCCAGCTTTTGAGGTCGGCAGATTCCAGCATTCAAAACAGCAACTTCCACCTCGCCAATCCGATCCAGCGCCTTGGCAAATGCTTCGTCCTCTCGCAAATCAACGACTAGCGACTCGATACCAGGTTCTGAAACGGCTTCACTGTCCAGCACCCAGACCTTGGCCCCCGAATCCCTCATCAATCTTGCTGTCTCAAGTCCAATGCCACCAGCACCGCCAGTGACTACACAATTCATTCGATCGAAACGAATCTCCATTGGCGCTTAGTTTATCCTCATAACTGAATGTCTCTCATCCTATCCCGCCGATCAGCCCTTGCCATGTTCGCGCAGAGCTATCTCTCCTCACCGCGCCGCGCCCTCACTGCTCCAGAGCTCCTCGACGCCCCCGATGAGTGGATCGCCCGCTCGCTCTCCTGGGTCGAAGACATGTTGGCGAAGCAACCTCAATACAAGTTCAGCGCCGGCAAGCTGACCACTCCTGAAGCAGCCCTCCACCGCGCTGCCTTGATCCGGCTCGACGACATCCTCCACATCGATTCGGCTCCGGACAAGCACCTCATCCACGATTGGTATCGCAACAGGATGCTAGCCACCGCCAAACGCATTGCAAGCACTAAAGCCACCATCACCAAGCTTTACGATCATGGCTGGTTCGTGCAAACCCCCAGCACTCGATTCGCGATCGACCTGGTTGGCGGTGCCCCTCGTAACGCCAAATTCCAGATGTCTGAAGAGGCACTCGACCTCTTTGTGGAATCAGCCGACGCTCTCTTCATCAGCCACTGGCATAGCGACCACGCAGACCCAGTTGTCGCCCGCAAGTTCCTTGCCCAAAACAAACCAGTCGTCGCCCCGGCCGATGTCTTCCGCGAGGAACCAGACCTTCAAAAACGGTTGACGGTTCCCGAGCGCAGCCTCACCAAATCGAGCACCTTCGGCAAGCTGTCAGTCATTGCTTTCCCCGGTCACCAAGGCAAGGACGTCATCAACAATTGCTACCTGTTCCGCACCGCAGAAGGTCTGACCATCCATCACACCGGCGATCAATCCAACGACGACGACTTCGCCTGGATCGACCAGATTCACAAGAGCCATCGAGTCGACATCTTCTTGCCCAATTGCTGGACCCCGCAGCCGCTTCGCTACTGCTCTGGAGTCAAACCGAAGCTCACTCTCCCTGGTCATGAAAACGAGATGGCCCACACCGTTCCGCACCGCGAAGACTGGACCCAGACCTTCACTCGCTTTGAAGGTTGCCAGGGCCTGATGCTGCCTCTATGCTGGGGCGAAGAAGTGATCTACACACCTTGATTCGGATAGGCGATCCGGTGCAACTGGTCCACCGCAGGACGCTCAATCAGCAGCTTGGCCCCATCCACCCACTCCACCTCAAGCCTCTCGACAACACTTGAGGCCCCAAGCCCAAAGTGAGCAACAGCCTCCTGCTGGCAAAGGTATCCACTGCCGCAGTCGATGACGCGGATCTGACTTCTTCCTTCTGAAACGATCCTCACAACGGCTCCCCGCGCAGGAGCACCAGCTCCTGTTCGTGGTGAGATCCGGAGCCAGTGATTCCCGTTCGCCCGAACTCCGTAAAGGCTCAGTGGCTGCGGCATGGATTCTCCGTGTCCGAGCATCAGCTCCAGCATGCCGTCACCGTTCCAATCCCCAACTACTGCTCCCACGCCATATCCATCCAACTCCTCGGCCTCACCGCAATCGATCTTCCGCCAGTCTTCATCACGCCAGGCAAAGAGCCGGTTTCTCTGCCCGTGACAATGCACAAAGATCTCTTCGTACCCGTCGTTGTCGAAATCGGCAACCACTACGCTGCGAGCGTCTGCGTGCTCGCTGAAGGCCTCGATCTCGGAATCTCGAAAGATGGACTGCAAACCTTGCACAAAGAAGCGCTGTGGGCCTCGTGCGGTTGCGCAAACGATATCGAGAAGGCCGTCTGCATTGGCATCGATCAAGGCGAGGCCTCGGCCTTTCCCTTCGATGTCGGCCAGTCCATGCAACACAGCACGTTCCTCAAACTGACCCGTCGCATTCGGCACGAAGAGCATGTTCGCAATCCCCTCGTTGCCTGCGTAGATCTGCAGCCCTTGGCCAAGGATTGGCCCTGCCACCAGACTCCTCCCGCCAGCGATTCTTGCCAGCCCCAATACCGCGCCTGCTTCTTCAATCCGGTCATGCCCCATCACTTCGTAGTAACGAAACGGCCCACCCTCATGGGCAACCAAAAAACCAAATCGACCCATCCCAAACCGGTCGAATGCAAGTACGGACTGACTGGATTGCCCGCGCTCCTTGCGGCCCCAAAGCAAGTCCATCCAACCGCCACTCCTCCAGGCAAAGAGCC
>JBKJUN010000135.1:0-2071 GCA_046590555.1 Bryobacter sp.
TGTAGCTAACTTGGCTTCGCGGTGTTTGTCGAAGATTTCGCGGGCTTCTGGCATTAGGGCCATCAATCGGATGGCGAGGATGCCTGCGCTGGTTTTGGTGAGGTCTGATTTGCGGACCTCGAACATGGGGAAGGTGGCTGGGATATCCATCTTTTTGTCGAGCAGGTAGAACTCGGTGTGGATGTCCATGGCGAGGATTCGGTCTGTCTGGATTTTCTTGAGTTCGGAGAGGGCTTTGTCGGCGCGGCGCTCCTGGGCGGCTCCGAGTTTGAGGATGCGCTCCATTTGGGTGAAGAGTTTTTCGTTATTGGGTTCGTTTGACCAGCGGTCTTGCGAGTCGATTTCCATTTGCCGGGCACGGTCGGATTGGAATAGGGCGAAGACGTAGCGCTCGAAGGATTGGAGTTCTAGTTCACCTTCGGGGAGGCATTGCTTGAGGAGTTTCGATTTGAGGGCGTCATATTGGCTTCGTTCGCGCGGGTTGTTTTCAAAGATGGTGGTGGGGTTGGCCGTGAGGCCGTGACGGGTGCTGTTGGCGGCGGAGCTGGCGCGGCCTTCGGCGGTTTTTGGGCCTGTTGATTGTTTTGCGTTTTGCCTGTTCGCATCGATCTGGGCTTGCGTAGACATAGGTATCCTCATTCGTGATTTGAAATTGAAAGAGGGGCGCAAGAGCACCCCTCCGATTGAGAAGATAGCAGTCGAGGTAGGGGGATCCGAACCATAGTTTTTGGATCTTATTGATTCTGTTTGGAATTTAGTCGTATTTTTTCTGTGATCGCAAATTCGGTGGTGCAGCAACGGCTGGGTGCGGGTGGACGCGTCCCAATGGGAAATTTGAAAAATCCAGAGCTTGGCACGGATGGTGGTATTGATCGGCAAGTGATTGATTCTATAAACTGGTAGGGGAGATTCAACTCGATGTAACTGTTTGCGGATGCGTCGTTTTCGGCGTTCGAGTGGACGAAATATCCAAACTTGGTGAGCAAAGTTGAGAAATGCGCTGTGACACAGCAGGCTGATGACTTTACTGAGGCGGCGTCTTTTAGAGGAGTAAATCATGAGAAAAGGCATAGAAAGAGAATCGGCCATCCCGAAATTCGCCAACGAGCAGGCAGAAGCGGACTGGTGGGCGAGCGAGGCAGGGCGCGCGTTTTTGGCTTCGCGACCGCCGGGGAAGAAGCTCAAGCACACGGCTGGGTCGAAGCTGGTGGAGACACTGGCCAGCTCTCATAGCGTGCAAATTGCTTTGCGGCTGCCGTCGCTGGACATCGCCAAGGCCCGCGAGGTCGCCGAACGCAAGGGGATTGGGTACCAGACGCTTCTTAAGATGATCGTTCATGAAGGTTTGCGGCGGGTGGATCGGCAGTCGTGATCACGTGACGGGGTGGGCATTTCTGCATGGCAGTAAAGTAGGGATATGCGCAACGAATTCACAGCAGTCGTAGAGCAGGACGGCCCTGGTACATCGCTTACTGTGCCGAGGTTCCTGGAGCAAACGGGCAGGGTGAGACGCGAGAAGCATGCCTTGAAGACCTGCGCCAGGCGATTACTCTCATTCTTGAGCATCGGCGGGAAGAGTCTTTGCGATCGCTTCCACCCGAAGCCAGGCAAGAACTCGTTGTAGTGGGATGAAGCGGGACGCCTTGCTTCGCCACCTTCGGCGGCAGGGCTGCGTGATACGACGAGAAGGTAGCGCACACTCATTTTGGGAGAACCCGTAAAGCGGGCATGCAGAGGCGATTCCTCGCCTTGTCGAGATCGCAAATCTTCTGGCAAAACGAATCTGCCGACGACTTTCAATTCCCGATCTTCCGGGGTAATCCTCGGCCATGATCGCCGTATTGCGGGTTCTATCGAATCCGTGTTCGCTCGGGATGGAGGTTTCTATGGCAAATTTGAAATCCGAAAAATCCAGAGCCTGATCCAGATGGCTGCGGCTATCCGTAAGATATTGATTCAAAGTGCGTTGATGAGGGATTTTGCTAGAGCTGGCACTCTGCTGCTGCATCTGTTTTGGCTTTCGAGAGAACTGAAGATGCAAAATTGCTGAGCAAAGTTGAGAAATGCGCTG
>JBKJUN010000202.1:0-4392 GCA_046590555.1 Bryobacter sp.
GAACAACTGCGAGACGGACGCTTCCAAGCCGCAAATCATCCAGGAGGAATGGCAGATAATTATTTGGAAAATCCCTACTTCTTCAACCTCGCCACCCAATTCTGAACCAGCGTCAAAGGTCGCGCCTTGATAGACCCATCATCCACAACCAAAAAACGCGGCCCGTCAGTGAAAACATCACAAGTCAGATACCGATTCTCTACAACTCCATCGAACAACTTCTCAATCTTACCCCACTAGTGTCCGGTAAACTTTCATGTGGATGGCATTAAGCCTATTATTTTCAGATAGATCAAGAGATTCTAGGAGAAAACGATTTGACGCTTTTGCTGGAGACGCCCCGGTACCTGAGCGTCCTGTGAAAAGCGGAACAATGGTGCATGAACGCAGGCCGCACCGTATTCGCTCAGTTGATGGCACATGCTCCCCATCAGGAATTCCAGAAATGCGTAGCCCGATATGACGGCGCACGCTATCTCAAGAAGTTCTCGTGCTGGGATCAATATCTTGCCATGGCTTTTGCTCAACTCACTTATCGTGAGAGCCTGCGAGATATCGAGGCATGCTTGCATTCGATGCGCGGAAAACTCTATCACATGGGCTTCCGAACCTTGGCTCCCCGCTCTACCTTGGCCGAAGCCAATGAGAATCGCGACTGGCGTATCTTCGCTGATTTCGCCCAAACACTGATTGCCATTGCCAGACCCATGCACGCATCTGATCCTCTGGCGATCGATCTCGATCAAACGCTTTACGCCTTGGACTCCACCACAATTGATCTCTGTCTTTCGCTGTTTCCCTGGGCTCGATTCCGTTCTGGAAAGGCAGCAGTCAAAGTGCACACCCTGCTCGATCTTCGTGGCAACATCCCCACTTTTATTCATATTTCCGATGGAAAGCTGTCGGATGTCAAGGTCCTCGACGATATCGTTCCCGAAGCAGGTGCCTTCTATGTGATGGACCGTGGCTACCTCGATTTCGACCGTCTGTACCGGTTTACAGTCGAGGCGGCGTTCTTCGTGATACGCAATAAACGCAATGTGATTGTGCGCCGCCGCTATTCCCATCCGGTCGTTCCGGGCACCGGCGTAATCTCTGATCAGACGGTGGTTCTTGACGCCCTCGCCTCGACAAAAAACTACCCGGACCCTCTACGACGCATCCACTATCTCGATGCCATAACTAAAAAGCGACTCGTCTTCTTAACCAACAATTTCGCGCTGCCACCACTTACGATCGCGAATATCTACCGGTGCCGCTGGCAGGTCGAACTCTTCTTCAAATGGATCAAACAACATCTGCGGATCAAGGCCTTTTACGGCACCACGGAGAACGCTGTCAAAACCCAAATCTGGATCGCGGTCTCCGTCTATGTACTCGTCGCCATCGTTCGGAAGCGCCTCCCGATCAAGGCATCGCTCTACAGCTTGCTACAGGTCCTCAGTCTCACGCTTTTCGAAAAAATGCCCATTTTACAAGCCTTCCAAGAGATCTTCTCCCATGAAGACTTGCAGGAGCCAGCCAGCCAATCAACTGATTCTATTCGACTGTTAACCGGACAGCAGTGGTTCTGATCCCCTCAGACTAACATCGTCTGCAAACAATAGAACTAACCTGCAATTCGCACCATTCGAGAAACAGACAGACAATTCCTCAAGCTTCCAGCAATCGCCCTTGCAAACGGTGGAGGAAACGCATTTCCCACCTGGCGATACGAAGCAGTCTTTCCACCGCTAAACATCCAATGATCTGGAAAGCCTTGAATCCGGGCCACCATTCGGACTGTCAATCGTGGCATTCCAGCAAAGTCAGGCCCTGGTGCCTCATTAGCCAACCCACGGCCATCGACATTCAAAGTGGCCCAAGCTCTCCGCGCCCTCGTCGGCCCCAGATCCGGCCCTCCATGCTTAAGGGAACCACCAACTACGGTTGGGGCAATTTCACCAGCCTGATGCTTCCATTCTTCAGCGCCTGCCCAACCGTTGGCCCCCATCAAATCCACTAAAGTCTCGCCCACAGTTTTGGGCTTTTTCACGGCAGCTTCAGGCCAGGCAAATCCTTCAGAATATTCCTTACGTACGGCAACAAAGACTACGCCGGGCCGCAACTGCGGAACGCCAAAATCAGAGGCGTTCATCAGCTTCCAGCCAGGCACCTATCCCAACTTTTGAAGCTGCTTCTCGACATACTGACGATAGTCCAAAAACACTGCGTCCAACATTCCTCGCACATTTTCGATCATCACCGCTCGCGCCTTGACTTCATCAACGAGCCGAATCAATGCCGGAAATAAGTTACGTTCATCAAGATCGCCAAGTTGCTTTCCCGCAACCGAAAAAGGAGGACAAGGCAGCCCCCCGGAGAGGATATCGACCCCGCGAAAAGGACGTCCGTCAAAGAGCTTCAAATCAGTCTCAATGACCTTCCAGTCAGGACGATTCAACCGTAAAGTGGCACATGCATGCTTATCGATTTCGACCAGCGCTTGATGATGAATTCCTGCCTGCTCATAACCAATCGCCTGTCCGCCGCCGCCTGCGCAGAGTTCAAGCGTTGATAATCCAGTCATTTTCGGCACGTGATTCAATTCTAAAGGACCCGATCCGCGAGTTTCCCAGAATTCTTCGCTCAGCCCAGCAAGCCTGGTCTGATTTAATCTCGACATTCGTATTTTATTCGCCCAAGCCTTTTAATCTTATCGGAAGCCGGAGAATGAATCCACAGAATCTTTCTTCCGCCGCAAGCAGTAATCCTGCGGCAACACCGCCCCCTAGCGCATCCGATTCCGCACCGCCTCACCCTCCACCGGCAACCACCGCCTCCTCACCCCAAACAACGCCAGCGACAGCGCATCCACCAACGGCAGAGTCAACATCACCAACAAATCGCAGCAAAGCGGTTTGAAGGTCCCAATCAAACTGACGACTTTGCGAAGACTTTGCCAGTCCGATGATGAGCTGGACAAATCGAAATCAGGACCATAGTCATGCAAAGTGACTATAATTAAATATGCAGAAAATCAATGTATCCGAGTTTAAAGCGGTATGCCTCCGCCTCTTGGAAGAGGTTCGTCAGACGGGTGAGCCGATTGAGATTCTGAAGAATGGCGAGCCCTTGGCGATTGTCCACCCGGCAAGCCCAAGGAGCCGCAAAGGTACCTTTGGCGCTATGCAGTCCAGCTTGTTAGAACCGGTGGGGGATATTGTTCAGCCGTTGGAGGATGTCGAGTGGGAAGCAATGAAAGAATCGTAAATGAAGGTCCTGCTCGATACCCATATCTGGATTTGGTACCTCCTTGGCGATGCACGTTTGAGCCGGACCCATCGAACCCTGATGGAGGACGATGATAACGAGCTCCTGCTCAGTTCCATCAGCGTTTGGGAAGCCCACATGCTGATTGAGAAGAAGCGTCTTGTGGTGAGTACGGGTCCCGCTGCCTGGATTCGCCAAGCCCTCCGGTCGGTGCAGGTCCGCGAAACTGGAATTACTTTTGCGATCGCTGTCCGTTCGCGAGCTTTAGCCGTGGAGCACCAGGATCCAGCCGACCGCTTTATTGCCGCTACGGCGATTGAAATGAAACTGCCTCTTCTTACTGCTGATCAACACCTGCTTGATTTTCCGGAAATCCGTTGCCTATAGATTTGACATCGACTGAGTATTGCCTGCGTCCAGGATCTGTCAAAGGACTAGCTGATCGTCACCTTCTTCATGTTGTCGCTCGGCACACGGTCAATTAAGAGTCGCAGCGGGTCGATTCCAGCCTTTTCCGGCTCTTCGCTCACCACAAACTTGTATTGCGCTTTGCCTGACTTCATCTGAACCTTCTCCCGGTACAGAACCTTGCCATAACGCTGGTTTTTCTCAGGTTTGGCAAATGCGCCGATCTCGATGAAGTCATTGAGAGGTGCCTCTGTTTCTACTCCCTTGTCACTGGCGTAGAATTTCCTGGTCTCGATATCAATCGTCACGTCGTATTTGCCATCTGCCCGCTTGGCCGCCTTCGCTTCCAGTGTGCGATTGCCAAAGAGCGTGATCTCTTCAAATAAATCGCGAATCAGATAGCGCAGGTTCTCGGGGGTCTCCTCGCGGAAAGCATCTACCAATACGTGAGCTGTCGGATAAGGCGGCTGAGCATAGGCAAAACGTGCAACCACTTTGCGCAGAGCCCGGTTTACAGCATCCTCTCCGATCATCTCCTTGAGGTAGTAAATGACCGCGCTCGCCTTGCGGTAATGGATGTAGCCTTGCTGCGCTTCAACCCGGATCAGTGGTTGCTCCTTGAGTAACTCGCGACCGCGAGCACTCAGGTAGCGGTCCACTTCATATTCCATGAACTTCCTCATCGTGTTACGGCCGTATTGATGTTCCATCACCATCAATGCCGAATACTGG